>JAFUJY010000115.1 GCA_017467985.1 Bacillota bacterium | reverse complement strand
TGTACTTTTCCGCACCGATATTCTGACCCACCATGGAAGACCCCGCCGTATTGATGGCGTTGGAGAACAGATTACTAATACTGTTAAACTTATTGGCAATACCCGCCATGGCCGAAACTGCCACGCCATAAGAGTTAATCCAAGAATTTACAAACAGCTTGGAGAACTGGATGGATGCGCTCTTGATGGCCATGGGCAAGCCTAGCTTTGCTAACTTGCTCAGCATATCAAAGTCAATATGTATAAAATCTGCCGCCCTCACGCTGAGCTCAAACCGATGCCGATTCCTCACCAAGAACCGTACACAGCTAAAGAAGCTCACCGCCTGACTGATGACCGTGGCGAAGGCTGCACCAAAGGCGCCCCAGTGGAAGCCCACTACAAAGATCAAGTCCAAAATCACATTCAGAATCGCTGCAATACTGATAAATACAAAGGGATGCTTAGAATCTCCCATCCCTCGCAGTACCGCACCCACGATATTATAACCATAAATAAATACTAGACCCACCATACAAGTGGTGGCATAGGCCAGTGTCTGCTCATAACTTTCCGGCGGAGTATTCATCAGCTCCAGAATCCCATGCCGGAAGAACAAACAAATTGCACTGATAATCAGCGCACAGCCAACTAAGAAGGTAAACATGGTGCTAACAAACTTGCCCACCTTCTCCTTTTGCCCGGCGCCAATGTACTGAGAAATAATCACCTGTCCCGCATTGGCAAAGCCCATGGCAAAAAAGGTCATGAAGTTGCTTACATCACCGCCAACGGACACCGCCGACAGGCCCACTTTGCCTTCCACATGACCCACAATGATCATATCCACCATGTTGTAAACAATCTGCAGCAGGCTGGATAAAAACAGAGGTGCCGCAAATGTTAATAATTGTTTTGATACACTACCTTCAGTAAAGTCTTTAATTAATGATTTTGATTGTGCCATAATTTTCACCACCTTATAGAATATTATAACACACATTTTCTACAAAAAGCAAACAAAAAAGATGTACCTTTCTTAAAAGATACATCTTTAACATGTATTATTCTTTCGCCTGGCTGGGAAGCTTGCTGGCTGCATCTGAAACGCCATCCAGCGTAACATCCACCGTCACCACATTTTTCGCATCCCGATTGCGTACGATTTCCACTTCTACCACATCCCCGGGATTCAGACCTGCCAGAATGGTCTCCAGAGACTCTTCATCCGTCAAGGCCGTACCATTCACCGCTATGATGATATCGCCCTTCTTGATCCCGGCCTCCTGGGCAGCGCCGCCCTCTGTCATGGTGTATACAAATAGGCCGCTGGATACCCGGAACATCTGGGAACTTCTTTCATCAATGAAAGTGGAACTTTCAATGCCTAAGGAAGCCTTTTCCAGACTGCCGTTAGCAAAAATACTGTCAATCACTTCCTTAGCAGTATTGATGGAAATGGCAAAACCCATACCCTCTACAATACCGTCACGAATACCTGCGGAGTTAATTCCAATCACTTCGCCCCGCTCATTAATCAGCGCACCTCCGGAATTACCGGGATTCAAAGACGCATCGGTCTGAATTACATCCAAAACCTTACCGTCAATTTCGAAGTCAATATCCACACCGGTAACAATTCCTACGGTTGTGGTGTGGGCCATCTCCTGACTGTAAGGGCTGCCGATGGCAATGGCCAGGTCACCCTTGCGCACCTCATCACTATTGCCCAACGTGGCCACCTTCATGATCTCACGCACATCATCCGGCAGGTCGCCCTTGTACACATACACAACTGCCAGGTCATTGGACACACTCTCGCCCACCAGGTACACCGGAATCATGGTCTCTTCATCATAATACAAAAAGGCTTCTTCTGCCCCTTCCACCACATGGGCGTTGGTCAGCACATAGATTTTCTCACTGTCTTCCTTAAAAATCACACCGGATCCCAACGCCGAATACTCTTCCACATAGCTCTGACCAAAGATTGTGGACACCTCTTCGCGAATGGTGGTAATAATCACCACCACCGAATCTCTTACAATCTCGGTGGCCTCCGTTGCTTTATCGGAAAGCAGCGGATTGGCCAGCAGCGCCTGCTCAGAACTGCCGGTATAACCATTATCCGACAACTGATAGCTAGTACCCTCTTCTTCATTTTGATTTATATTTCTGGACAGGGTAAAACCAACACCAAAGGCGCCGCCCACCAGCACGCCAATCAACAGCGAGCATACAATCCACTTCATAGCACGACCGAATGTCATCTTCTTATCTGCCATCTCTCTATCTCCTTCCTTAGATCTTTCCTAAGTACATTTTATAGTATACTGCCCACATGTATCAAAAGTATGAACGGCGGATAAATATTTATAATTTTTTTATCATCTACTCGACCAACATCCTGAATCTCTTTATTTATGCGGCTTATCACATTTTATATGATTTTCCAAGCATTATTTTACACATTTTATATTGTTTTTTCGCCATTATTTTACACATTTTAAAAGGAGCACCGTTTTCACGATGCCCCTTTACTTACTTTTACATCTTCAATCCAATGCCCTGCTCGCTTAATACGGCGATGATGTGGTCCGTCACCTTCTTGACTTCCTCACCGGTCAGGGTTCTTTCCGGATGGGAGAACAGGATACGGACGGTAATGGACTTACCGGTTTCATCCACGTAAGTGTCCACAACGCTCACATTCTTGATCAGGCTGCAGTTCTCAGCTTCAATAGCCTTACCGATGGGAGCAAAGGCCTCACTAACGAAGGACAGGTCAATCTTCATTTCCGGGAAGCGGCTGGGCTCCTCGTACTGGATGCCTGCATTGGCAATCTCAGCGAACTCCTTGATATCGATCTCGGCAAATACGATGGAAGCCTTCTTATCAATCTTTTTGGAGATTACGGGGTGGGCCACACCAATTTCACCGATCTCCTTGCCTGCACAGTAAATGCTGTTCAGATTCTTCAGATGCTGGTAAGAATGAGTGGCTTCCTTCTTGGCAAAACTCAGGCCTTCGTGCTTAATATCGTCAGCCATAACCGCCAGCATGTCACGCAGTTCAAAGTACAGCGTCTCCACAGACTTGGTCTTGCTGAACAGGGTGATGGCCAGCTTCTTGTACTCATTGCACAGGTTGTCGCTGTTTACGCCATCAATGGTATGACCAATTTCAAATACGCCAAAATCGGTGCTGTAACCGGTGTTGTACTTCACCTGACACAGCTGAGTAGGAATAATGGACTTACGCAGAGTCTCGATGTTGGGGTTGGTGGAGTTCACCAGTCTTACATTCTCCTCTACCTCAATGCCCAGTTCCTTATACTCGTCGTGATAAGCCCAGATGTAGGAATGCAGCTCGTGCAGAGAGTATCTCTTTACCAGGATGTCCTTAATCCGATCCTCTACGGTCTTTTCCAAATCAGCACGAACAGGATACAAAGGTGCCTCAGCGGTGTTGATGGCGAAGTTGTCGTAGCCATAGATACGGGTGATTTCTTCGATAATATCCGCCTTGATGGTTACATCCTTGGTGGCACGCCAGCTGGGAACCACCACGTCAAAGGTGTCATCTGTCAGACTTACCTTGAAGCCCAGGGACTCCAGAGTCTTTACGATGGTGTCGTTGCTGATTTCGATACCGGTATAGCGGTCTACAAAATGCTTGTCAAAGGTCAGCTCCACAGTGGGATACTTAAAAGCATACTCATCGGTCAGAGAGGACACAACCTGTGCCTCAGCATCGATATCCGTCAGCAGCTTCACAAAACGGGCGATCGCCGGAACAGTCATCTCCGGATCCAGACACTTCTCGTAACGCATGGAAGCATCGGTTCTGTGGGACAGTCTTACGGTGGACTTACGAATGGAAACTGCGTCGAAGGTGGCAGACTCCAGTGTCAGCTTGGTGGTATCGGCCACAATTTCAGAATCCAGACCACCCATGATACCTGCGATGGCAACAGGAGTGTCACCGTTACAGATCATCAGAGTATTCTCATCGATATTACGCTCCACACCGTCCAGAGTCTGGAAGCTAAAGGGCTGCTCAAACCGCTTAATGCGCAGCTTTTCCACCTTACGGGAGTCAAAAGCGTGCATGGGCTGACCCATTTCCAGCATCAGATAGTTGGTCAGGTCGGTCAGCAGGTTAATGCCGCGCATACCGCAGTAATACAGACGAATCCGCATATTCATGGGGCTGACAGACTTCTTGATGTTATCCACCTGCAGGCAGGAGTATCTCTGGCACAGAGGATCTTCAATCTTCAGGTCTACCTGGGGCAGAGCGCTATACTGGGACAGATCTACCACATCCAGGGGCTTCAGAGGACGGCCGGCCAGTGCTGCAAACTCACGGGCAATACCATAATGACCCCACAGGTCAGGACGGTTGGTCAGAGACCTGTTATCTACCTCAAATACGATATCATCGATGTCATAAACTTCCTTAATATCGGTACCATTGGCCACATTCTCAGTAATGTCCATAATACCGGAGTTGTCGTCACTGATGCCCAGTTCCTTTTCAGAACAGCACATACCATGGGACATAAATCCACCCAGGGGACGGGGAGCGATCTCGATCTCGCCCAGCTTTGCACCAACCTTGGCAAAAGCAGTCTTCATGCCAACACGTACATTGGGAGCACCGCACACAACATCGATCAACTCGGCTTCGCCCGCATCCACCTTCAGCAGATGCAGCTTCTTGGAGTTGGGATGCTCCTCCACAGACTTGATTTCAGCGATTACAACACCGCTTAC
>JAFUJY010000114.1 GCA_017467985.1 Bacillota bacterium | reverse complement strand
TGGATTCCTGGATATGATCCACATCAATGATTTCTTCACAATAACTGAGTAATTCATGCAACTTGTCCATTTACAATACCTCCTTGGTATGTTATACTAACCATAGTATAACATAGGAATAAATGAATATCTTTGCAGATAATGCAAGAAAATCGGCAATTGTTATGGTGAAGGGTATGAGAGCAGAAAACGCACAGTTTACAGAGAGTTATTGGATCAGATATGTTGCGCGGGCAATGGAGCCAACGGGCAATATTCATTTTCATTCCGATTTGGAGTTTTATTATCCGGTAAGTGGTGTTAAGGCGTGCTTGTTGGATGATCGGGTGGTGGATATTCAAGCTAGGGATATGATTATTATTTATCCGAACCAGATTCATAAGTTTGTGCGAAATGATGAGGAAATCTACGAGCGTCATGTGGTTGTAACGAAGATGGGCTTTTTGGATGAAATCCAGGAAAATAATGAGCTTTTGTCCGTCCTGCATCAAGCGCAGCGCGCAGGGATTAACCGCATCACGTTGAGTGAAGCGAATCATTGGGAGTTGATGGAGATGCTGACGGAGTATTATTATATCGAAGGAACGGCGTCTGCCACCCGACGTAAACTGTTGTGTGCCCAGGTGGTGGTATTTATCTGCGACTTACTGAAGGGGCAAATGCAGGAAAAAGAAGAACTGGTTTATAACAAAAGTGTGGAGCCGATCTTGGATTATATTAATCTGCACTATCGAGAGGTGGAGTGTAATCTGGACAGTATTGCGGCGGGCTGCAGTTTGAGCAAGCATTATCTGTGTGATCTGTTCAAGCGCTCTACAGCGATGACAATCAATAATTATCTGCAGAGCCGTCGGATCCTTTGTGCAAAAGAATTGCTGGCAGAAGGGTATAATGTAACGGAGACTGCAGAAATGGCCGGGTTTAGCGATGACGGTAATTTTATCAGGGTATTTAAGAAATACATCGGAATTACCCCAAAACAATATCAAATCATGCGGAGGGATGCAAAATGAAGTATCCAATATTGTGGGATCAACAAGCGTTTAAAAATCAGTGGGTGTGTTTTCGGAAAAAGTTTGTCTGTAATGGCGGTGAAGTAATATTGCAGGCCGCAGTGGACAGCAAGTATGTGTTGTATGTGAATGGTGAAATGGTGGTCTTTGACGGTGGTCTGAATCGGGGCCCGGATGCATCCAGTGGGTATTATGATGAGGTGGATATTACGTCTTATCTGCGGACCGGAGAAAATACGCTGGCTTTTTTGGTATGGTACTGGGGCAATGAAGGCCGCTGCAACTATGACAGCGGGGTGCCGGGCCTGAGTTTTGCAGTTTTGCAGGGAGCTCTTATTTTGTGTTCCAGCAGTGACGATGTGAAGTGCTGCACCCATCCTTGTTATGGTCAGAGTCTGCCGCCCCTGCCCAGTTATTTGTATGGTGGGGATAATATTACGTATTATGCGAATTCTGCATGGGCAGACTGGTATAAAGCTGATTATGATGATTCTGCCTGGCCCGTGGCTGTGGTACAAAAAGGTTCCTGGGGGAATCTTGAAAAGCGTCCCATTCCTCAGTTTTATTTTACCCAGGTCCGTCCCTATGAGCATGTGGCTCAGGACGGAGAATATTATATCTGTGATCTGCCTAAGGCAGCCCATGTGTCGCCTTATCTGAAAGTAGTTGGACCGGAAAATCAGCGGATCGATATCCGCACCGACCGTTATGAAGTTCACGGTGGCCCCGGCGACTCCCATCATACTTACAACTCCCAGCGGGTGGATTATTTTACCACTCAGGGGGAGCAGGAGTTCCTGGCATTGTACTGGTATTTTGGGGAAAAGGTGATTTACCATGTGCCCGCAGATGTGCAGGTGCTGGAACTGGGCTATATGGAGTCAGGCTATGACTGCGGTGTGATCCCCCATTATAATGGAAAGGATGCCTTCGAACAGAAGTTGATGGAGAAGTGCATCAATACCCTGCGGGTATGTATGCGGGATAATTTTATGGATTGTCCGGACCGGGAGCGGGGGCAGTGGATCGGTGATGTGAGTGTGCAGGCACCCCAGGTTTTCGCCGTGTTGGATGAGCGAGCAGTGCCGCTGATGAAAAAAGCAATTTATGATTTTATCCGCATGCGCCGGGGCGCAGCCCTGTGCGGTAACGTGCCGGGGGTATGTACCAGTGAGCTGCCCTCCCAGTCCTTGGTATCGATTGGAAAATATGGCATGATTGCGGAGTATTTCAGACACACCGGTGATCGGGAAATTTTAAGCTTCTGTCTGGAACCCATGGTGGATTATGTGAAGCTGTGGGAGATGGATGACCAGGGATTGGTGGTTCCCCGCCATGGTGACTGGTACTGGTTCGACCATCTGGATAATATCGACGCACCGGTGCTGGAAAACTGTATATATTATTGTGCTCTTGATTTTATCTGTGAGACTGCACAGTTGTTGGGACGCCAAGAGCATATGGCCTTTCTGACACAGCGCATGGCGACAATCAAGCAGGCGGTGCGGACCCATTTTCTGCAGGAGGATGGCTATCGCAGCGGAGAGGCTCTGGATGAGCGGGCCAATGCCTGGGCCATGCGGTCAGGAATTGCTCAGCCGGAGGAATACGAACGGATTCGCAAGGTGTTGATGAGTCAGTATTATTGCACGCCCTACATGGAATATTTTGTGCTGAAGGCGTTGATGGATATGGGCTTCTATCAGGATGCCTATGCTCGCATGGTGAAGCGTTATACTCCGCTGGTGGAGAACGAAAACTCCACGTTGTGGGAGGATTTTGATATTCTGGGAACCCATAACCACGCCTGGAGCGGCGGGGCAATGATGGTGCTTTGTCAGGATTCGTTGTAATTTTTGTAACAGGAGGGAATCCTAATGAACAGTCCGATTCAAACCTTTGTATATAGTGAGATCTTAAAAACCTTCACTTTTTCTGTTGCCCAGCAGCTGACACATTTCTACCAGTCCATGAATGGGACCGCTCACGATCTTATGGATCCGGAGGCGCCGGTGTGTGACCTGAACCTGTCCAATGAGGATGGTCCTGATAAGGTGAGTATTGATAACAATGCAATGGCAGCCCTGTTTATCTATCATTTTCTCTCCTTTGGAGAACTGCCGGAGTTGAATGAGCAGGAGGAGGCTTGGCTGACACCGGTGTTTGTCGCCCGTCTGAAGGGAGAAAACCCGGTGTATCAACTATCCTTTGAACAAGTGAAGTATATTCTGTGGCTGTATGAAAATAAGCGGGTGTCCCTGGATTGGGCCCTTCAGCTGGTACATACCTTTGCCTTGGAATACAATGGATACCAGCAAAATTCACTGCTGCAGATTATGAATGTGGATCAGCTGATGCAAATCTGGCAGGAGAGCTTTATTCAGTGTATTGAAGAGAGTAAAGATGCGGCTGCGGCCCGTTTGTCCAAGCAGGAGGAGAAAGTTTGTCAGCAGCGCCAGGAGAGGGAGCAGGAACAAAAAGAACTGGAAGATGCAATCCTGTGGCTGAGATATTATGAGCAGAATAAAAAAGCCGCGGATGCCAAGTTGGCACAAGCGGCGGAGGCCCCCACGGCCCGTTACCGCAAGCTCCGCTGTCTGCTGGATCAGGATGGCATTTTGTGGGTGAATGGTACCGGTAAGTTCCGTAGGGAGTTGATCGTACAGTTGTCAGAGCAGGGGCTGGATTCTTACAAGGCCGTTTATGTTGGCGAAGGCATTACGGATATTGAAGTCGGCACCTTTTATGAGTGGAATCAGTACCATCTGCTGGCGGTTCATCTGCCCGAGACCCTGCGTAATATCAAGAAGTGTGCATTTCAGGATTGTAAAAAGCTGGCCTATATTATACTGCCCCCCAATGTGCGGTATATCGGAGAAAAGGCCTTTGGTGGATGCAAGGCCTTAAATAGTCTGACACTGCCGGCGGGTCTGGAATATCTGCACAGTAAAGCCTTTGCGGAGAGCGGCCTGATATGCCAGCCGGAAATCCCTGAGGGATGCGGAGTTATTGGACGCATGCAAGTATTGTCGGATGGAGAAGCATTGTTCTATATACCTGAAGAATAAAGGAGAAAACGAATATGTATCAAGCATCAGAAAAGCGTTATGATACCATGCCCTACAATCGTCTGGGGAATAGCGGATTAAAATTACCGGCGGTTTCCCTGGGATTGTGGCACAATTTTGGAAACACAGGTCG
>JAFUJY010000113.1 GCA_017467985.1 Bacillota bacterium | reverse complement strand
GGTGGCCATGCAGCAGCTGAATACGCCCATGCCTTCACCCCGTGCAGGTGCGCCTGAATTATGGTCCGGTTTGGAGACAATTATTTTGGGATTGACCCGCAAGAATCCGGTGGATCGTTATCAAAATGCCACAGAGTTGATTGCGGACTTAAAGCAGGTATATAGGGATCCGAAGCATGGTGGAGTGGCTGAACGCCAGACTACACCCATGCGTCCGGAAGAATTGGAGCTGAAGCGACATACAGCGCCGGTACATAAGGCACCCAAGAAGAAGTCCTTCTGGGAAAAGTACAGTATTCCAATTTTGGGGACGGTTCTGGGTGTGTTGATTGTGGTATTGACTAGTGTGGTAATTACCGGTCTCATGGCGTCCATGCAGACGGATACCCAGCCGGGAGTGGCCTATATGCCCAGCTTCGAAGGCAAGACCTTGGCCCAGGCCCAGGCGGAGGTTAAGGAAAATGACCTGAATATTGTTTTTAGTGAAAAAATAACCATGACCTTTAGCGATACCTTTGAAAAGGATACGATTATGGGGCAGGAGCCCGCAGCGGGAACCAAGATTGATACGAATAAAACAACCATGGTGACGCTGATCGTAAGTAAGGGCGAACGGGAAGTCACTCGCGTCCCTGATTATCTGGATAATCGTTATGAAGTGGCGGTGGCGGATCTGGTGGCCCGAGGCATTCCCTATGATGTAACGGTGGTGGAGGGTGACGAGGATGAACACGGTTTGGTTGTGGATCAATCCCCCAAGGCCGGGACGGAGCTGACTCCCGATACAGAGATTTTACTGTATGTAGCTGTGGCCAAGGATGAAACGGTGCAGGTGCCGGATCTGTATAATAAAACCGAAGCGGAAGCTCGGCAGATGCTGGTGGAAGCAGGTTTAATTGTGGGAACAGTCAGTCAGTCCTCCAGCTCCAATGTGAAGGAGGGCAATGTCATTGCCCAAAACATTCCCGAAGGTAAGGAAGTTGCCAAGGGAAGTTCCGTATCCATCACCATCAGTACCGGAGCCTATGAGGATAAGGAAGAAGGGGATGGCGGTGCATTCTTGCTGACAGCCGGTCTCTTTGCCGATGTGGAAGGGGATGCCGCCCGCATTACTGTCATTGCAGAAGTGGGCAATGACCGCATGACCCTGGTGGATAAGGAATATAACAGAGGCATTTTGGCGGTGCAGGAAGAATGGGTGGCATATCCCAAGGGGACCCAAAAGCTTCGAGTGCTGGTGGATGGCAGCGAAGTAGTAAACCTGGTATTGGAGAAATAACGCATGGCGCAGGGAAGAATTATCCGGTCCATTTCCGGATTTTATGATGTGGATGACGGGCAGAAGATTACACGCTGCCGCGCCAAAGGAAGTTTTCGTAAGAAAAATATTACGCCGCTGGTGGGCGATGAGGTTATTTTCGCCTACCAGGGCATGATTGAAGAAGTGCTGCCCCGGCGCAATCGTCTGATCCGGCCTACGGTTTCCAACGTGGACCAGGCAGTGATTGTGTTTGCAGCGGTGCATCCGGAGCCCAATTGGCTGCTGATGGAACGATTTTTGGTTATGGTACAGCAGCAGGGTATCCGTCCCGTGATCTGTCTCAATAAGTGGGATCAGGTGGAAGAATTCGGCGCAGCCGAAACGGTCAAGATGGCCCAGTGTTATGAACAGGCGGGATTCAGGGTGATTCGCACCTGTACATTGACCGGACAGGGTGTGGACGAGCTAAAGCAGGAGTTGGCGGGCAAGATTAGTGTTATGGCCGGACCCTCCGGTGTGGGCAAGTCCTCGCTGCTGAATGCGGCCGCCCCTGGGTTCACCCAGGAGACCGGTGGCTTGAGCGAAAAAATACAGCGAGGGAAAAATACCACTCGCTGTGCGGAATTGCTGGCCTTGCCGGAAATCGGCGGTTTTGTGGCAGATACTCCCGGCTTCACCTCCTTGAAGCTGGAGGGGATTTTGACCGAAGATCTGGAAAAGTTTTATCCGGATTTTGCCCAGCACAGCCGGGAATGCTATTTCCAGGGCTGCAGCCATGTGGCGGAGCCGGAATGCGGTGTGTTGGCCGCAGTGAAAAATGGCAAAATTGCAGCCGCCCGTTATGAAGGGTACTGCGCCGTCTGGAAAGAACTGAAAGAAGAAGAATCACAGGAGATTGTAAAATGATTAAAGTATCAGCATCTATTTTGGCATCGGATTTTGCTCGTCTTGGAGAAGAAGTGCGCCGTGTGGGAGAGGCCGGCTGCGACATGGTTCATGTGGATGTAATGGATGGACATTTTGTTCCTAACATTACTATGGGCCCCATGATTGTAAAGGCAGTGCGCCCTTACACCGATTGTTTCTTTGATGTACATCTGATGATTAGTGACCCGGAAAAGTATGTGCCGGAATATATCAAGGCGGGCGCCGACGGAATTACCATTCACGCAGAGTCCTGCGGCGACAAGCTGATGGAAATGGTGGAGTATCTGAAGGCCCAGAATGTGAAGGTGGGCTGTGCCATTAGTCCCGATACCCCCTGGACGGTGCTGGAGCCGGTACTGCCCCTGCTGGATATGGTGCTGGTTATGACCGTATATCCTGGATTTGGCGGACAGAAGCTGATCGAATCCACCCTGGACAAGGTGCGGGCAGTACGCAAGCTGTATCCTGACATGGATATTCAGGTGGATGGCGGCGTTAACGACGAAACTCTGCCTATGGTACTGGAGGCCGGTGCCAACGTGCTGGTAATGGGAACCGCATTCTTTAAGGCGGAGGATCCGGCGGCCATGGTGGAGCGGGTTCGCTCATTATGAGAGTGCTGATTGCCACGGGAGGCAGTTGTCATGCGACCGAGGCCTTTCGCCGGGCTATTTTGGACTGGGATCCGGAGCTGGTGATTGCGGCGGATTCCGGATTGCGGCATCTTTTAGCAATGCAGATCCGTCCCCATCTGTTGTTGGGGGATATGGACTCCGTTGATCCGGCATTGTTGGTTCAAGCGCAGGAGATGGGGCTGGAACCCCGGGTTTTTCCATCCCATAAAGACGAGACGGATACGGAACTGGCCTTGTCCATTGCATTGGAAGAGGCCGGTGCAGATGCAGAGATTCGCATTATCGGTGGTACAGGCAGTCGGGTGGATCACACTTATGCCAATTTGCACTTATTGAATCGATATTATTGTCAGGCTGAGTTGTGGGATGGAGATAGTCGGATCTGGATTCTGCAGGGGCCTGTGGTGGAAACCGTGGAAAAACCCCGGTGGTTTTCGGCGGATAAGACAGCCTATGTGTCGTTCTTACCCTTTGGAACACCGGTTACAGAAGTGTCCTTGGAAGGATTTGAATATCCTCTGGACCGATACGACATGGATGTAAATGCGGTGATTGGTACCAGCAATCAGCTGCGGGAGCACCAAGGGCAGATCTCGTTTTCAAACGGAATAATGCTGTGCAGTATTGTACAAGAATAGCCATTCGGATGACCGAATGGCTATTGTTATATATAGTATTCCTGACCGGTGTCCAGGCACAGCACACCAAGCTTGCCGCCAAATACACAGCCACAGTCCATGGCGATATGATTGTTTTGTCGCAGAATGGTACCGCCGGTGGGAGTGTGCCCTGTTACCAGAATTTTATCGCTAAAATAGACTTTATTATAGTCGGGGGAGCGGAAAAGCATCTCGTGCAGTTCATATTCTGAATAATGTTTGGTTGGGTCAAAGGGCTCAAAACCGCTGTGAACCAGTAAATAAATCTGTCCGTTGATTTTGAAAATGTCGTAGGGCATAAGCTCTTCCAGATAATCAATAATATCCAGCTGTTCATCCCGGGAGAGTTTTCGAAATTGTTCGATGGTCACCTGACCGCCAT
>JAFUJY010000112.1 GCA_017467985.1 Bacillota bacterium | reverse complement strand
TGGGGAAGCCGGGATAGGGAGCGGTCTTAACAATCTTCTCCTTCAGCGGCTTGGGGACGGATACCCGGATAGCATCATCAAACTCTTCGATCTGGGCGCCCATCTCGCTCAACTTGGCAGAAATAGCATCCATATGCTTAGGAATCAGATTACATACTGTTACATCGCCACCGGTGATGGCTGCAGCCACCATGTAGGTACCGGCCTCGATCTGGTCGGGGATAATGGCGTAGGATGTGCCATGCAGCTGCTCAACACCACGGATAACAATACGGTCTGTACCGGCACCGGTGATTCTGGCACCCATGCTGTTCAGGAAATTGGCGGTATCCACCACATGAGGCTCCTTAGCCGCATTGCTGATGGTGGTGGTGCCCTTGGCCAAAACTGCAGCCAGCATAATATTAATCGTAGCACCTACGCTCACGATATCTAGGAAAATATTGGCACCATGCAGATCATCGGTCTTCACACTGATGACGTCCTTCACATCAACCACACCACCCAGAGCCTCAAAACCCTTCAGATGCAGATCAATGGGACGGACTCCGAAATTGCAGCCACCGGGAAATGCCACCTGAGCACTGCCAAAACGGCCCAACAATACACCCAGCAGGTAATATGAAGCACGCATCTTACGAACTGCTTCCATATCAACACAGCGATTCTCCAGCCCACGGCTGTCAATCACCAAAGTATGTTCATCTTTATAAGTAACTCGAATCCCCATCTCGCGCATAACAACGACTAAATTCTGAATATCTGCAATATGGGGGACATTTTCTAACTCAACAATATCATTTGCCAACAATGCAGCCGGAATAATGGCCACAGCCGCATTTTTAGCTCCGCTTATAGACACGGATCCTTTTAACGGGCGCTCACCCTGAATAATTATCTTTTCCATATATATTGCCCTCTCAATCAGCTATAACAGCTGTTTTCAGTCACCGTCGATTATTCCCGTCTCGACGCTATTTTTATTTTAACATAAAAGTTAAATAATTTCAACCCATATACATATTTTTACTTAACTTTTCATATTTTCTCAGTTTATGACTTCATTTGTATAGGCGTTTATGCGAACTGTCCGACCATTTGCCAGTACAAATTCCAGGCAGTAAACCGACTGCAGCGACGCATCCAGGTCATATCCGTGACGGATCTGGGTTACCACATGACTTTCGGAGTCTCCCCGCTGAATGATGGTTTTCATGGCGCCATACATCAACTCATCCAGGGGACGAACCTCTCGTGTCTGCTTCATATACTTCAACGGCTCATAATATGAAATCTCCAGCACTACACTGTCGGTATCACTCATTTTTATTATGGCCCGATTGAAATACAAATATTCACCGTCCCGTTCCTGAACATAGATCCACTCCCCCTCTTTTTCTTCGGTGCAGACCCAATGGACGTCTCCTCCTTCCAGACATTCCTCCACTTTACTGGCCGACCAGGCCTTCAACCGCTCCCGGCTCCACTTACGGCCTTCACTCAGCTGCAAAGTATATACCAGCCGATGATTCACTGGGTCCAGTAAAATTGTCTCATCCCCCTTGGTATATTGTCGCTGCTGGCCATCCATGTATACGATCCGGTAGTCCGCTCCTAAAAAACGTTCCACCATTTCTGGGCTCAGATAATCCGCATCCCCCAGAAGAATGGGCGCACGGGGGTAGGATTCTTTATACAAAACACTTTCCACCACAATATTGTTCTGCTCATACAGTTCCAATACTTGCCGCAGATCCTTATCCTTTACCAAATACAATCGGTCCTGTTCCAATCGGTTCATCCAGAACAATGCCAGATTTACGATAATCAGCAGCACCAATAGTCCTGCGCGAATTGTTTTCCAGCTCATCTTCTCCTACTGCACCTTTTCATAATATGTTTCACCATTTGCTGTCATTTTCCAGTACAACACCGCCTGCCCCTCTTCTATGCGGCAGACTTTTTCCAGACTTTCACAGTTTTTCAGTCCCGTCCGGTTCAATACCCCCAGGCATCCCTCCTGAAGTACCTGAATCTGGTAGTTTTTATACTTGGGCAGCATTCGCCATCTGCGATAACGATACACTTGGTTTCCCCGCACTTCCATTTCAACGGCATAGGACATGCTCTCAGCACTTAATATCTCTTCATCCGGCTGCACCGCCCGGTCCTCCACCTTGTAATTCCAGTAAAAGCGATACCCATTTTCCGTGATTTCATATCCGTCCAGATAGGTTCCCACCATAATGTCTTCCTGTAACATATCCGCCAGCAAAAAGGCAAAAGCCACATCATAAGCTTCGACCAGGGAAATTTTTTTTGATGCAGCCAAGGGTGTGCGTACATAATCCAGGACTTGATTCTCCTTCACCCGCACGCTGCAGCTGTCATCTGTAAAAATCCACACCTGCTGACCATAGAATTCAGACCGCATCAGCTCCGGTCGCTCAAAGAAGCGCTCCGCGGCATCACGACAGGAAATTTCGTTGTACTCCGAACTTTCTCCTATACTCCAAGGCGTCCAGCTCTCATACTCATTTTGGTCCCGAAGATACAGATTATGCCCAAAGTATCCGGGATATGCATAAGAACCTGAAATATAATGTTCTCCCAAGGCTGTACAAATCTCTTTCATTTTCTCTATCAACCGGGAATTAACCTCGCTCTGCCACTGCACCACTTCCGATGTAATCTGCAACGCCTTACCTGTGGAATAATTCAGCAGATAAATGCAGGCTTTTTCTCGGATACTTTGGCTTGGGAGCATCAATATTTCCTGAAACTGAAAACTATCGCTGTAAAACCAGCCGGTTTTCTCCCCCAGCATCTGGGTGTTCAGAGTCACATCATATGTATAACGGCATACCGGTTTGTCGCTCCACTCCCCGATATCCACAGTTTCCACCTCTGTACTAGGGTCCAGCGCTTCCAGCAAAAAGCTCCATGAGGCCTCATACAAATCAATATAATGGGCCGTCTGGTCACTGACCAAACTCATCCGTCCCGGCTGCTCTCCGGAAGAAGCATAAATCCGCAAGGGACGGATCATCCCCACCTCCTGGTCCAATTCCTGCACCCTGGTGGAATAATAACTGAACTGCATATCGCTTCCCCGCCGAGACCACAGTCCCAGAAAGGAATTTAATTGAAATCCCGCCATCACAATTAGGACCGTAATTGTTAATCCATACGCCCATAAGTTCCACTGTCTTTTCTTCATGGCGCACATACCTCATACAAGTTCAGACGAAACCCCTGAAGCTCCTCCTCCAGCAGCTCACTGTGCCGGGTCACCGTATAAATACTCCCCCAAAAAACGCCATCCTTTTCCACAATAACCACAACGCAGTGTTCACCGATTTGGGGAAGGATCAGTTGTTCCTGCACCAGGCCGGCCGCGCCCACATTCACCTTATGTTTTTCCCAAAGGCTTAAACCGCCTCGCTCCTGGAGTACGATACCATAATATATGATCGTACCCGGCT
>JAFUJY010000111.1 GCA_017467985.1 Bacillota bacterium | reverse complement strand
GGCAGTGTAGGTCTCCAGAGAATAGGCATTCTTGCGCTCAGTCCAGGTCTCGCCCTTATCAGAACTGCGAATCACCAGACCATTTTTGTAAATACCCATCACATCCCCGTCGGGCAGGGTATAATAGCTGAGGGCTGCACCACCGGGTGCGGTGAACAGTTCCTTATCAAAGCGCTGTTCCTCCCACCACTGCTGAATCACCAGACGGTTGCCCAAATATTCCTGACAGGCTGCCACAAAATCAGCATCATCACTTTCTTCAAAATAAGGGAACACATCGGTATTGTCCTGATTATAGCCCGCCGGCGCATTGTACCGGATAAAATAAATGGGCGACAAAGTCAAATCCGGATATACTTCACGAACCACGCGGCCCACACCATACCCACTGTTGGGGGCGATGTGAATGTGGGGCGAAATCCCGTAAAAGCCGCTGACCAGAAGCTTTCCGGTACTGGTCACATAAAATGCCATACGTTGATGGCAAATAGCCGGTGTCATCTCGGCCAATAACTCTTTGCCCGGACCGGTATAGGGCGCACTGGGCACTTCGATGGAGGGGAAAATGACCTCCGGTTTGCTCCAATGACGACCATCCTCAGAATAGCACATCAAAGTCTGTCCCGGCGGCAGATGCTCTGTCACCGTATTGGACAAATATTCCACGAAAAACTTACCGTTCCACCAGGCAATCATGGCGGCGTGGTTATAGGTCCATCCGTATCCATCCCCGGAAGCCTCGATGTTGCGGCTGGCGCGCATAATCTGGTAATTCTTTACGCCCACTGCATGACGCAGACCGCCATCGTGGAGACGAATATCCACATCCTTACCGCCTTTTACCCGAATCAAATCATTTTTCAGCACTTCTTCTTTATAACTCATGTGACCCATCCTTTCACCATTTTTCTTTATTGTAGCACATTTTGTCCATCTAAAAAAGGAACATTGTCTACAAAAGCTGTCTATTTCTCCACAAACTCTTGACTTTCCTCAAAAAAAAGCCTATCATATAAGTAACATCTATTTCAGAAAGGGGTATTTATCATGATCGAATTAAAAGGAACCAAGACCGAGGCCAATCTGCAGGCCGCTTTTGCCGGTGAGTCCCAGGCTCATACCAAGTATTTGTACTATGCTTCCAAGGCTCGCAAGGAAGGTTACGTTCAGATCGCTGACCTGTTCGAAGAGACCGCCAAGAATGAAAAGGAGCATGCTAAGATTTGGTTTAAGCTGCTGCACGACGGTGTTCCGTCCACCACTGAGAACCTGGCTGACGCTGCTGCCGGCGAGAACTATGAGTGGACCGACATGTACGCTGAGTTCGCCGCTACCGCTAAGGAAGAAGGCTTCACCAAGATTGCTGCTCTGTTCAAGATGGTAGGCGCCATTGAGAAGGAGCATGAGGAGCGTTATCGCAAGCTTCTGGCCAATATCGAAGAGGGTATCGTATTCTCCCGCGAGGGCGACGCTGTTTGGCAGTGCTCCAACTGTGGTCACATCATGGTTGGCAAGAAGGCACCCGCTCTGTGTCCCGTATGCGAGCATCCTCAGGCTTACTTCCAGATCAAGGCTGAGAATTATTAATTAAAAGAGGGGCTTGCCCCTTAAAAACGGTAAAATGCGGGGGCAAATTGCCCACCTAAAATACAAAAATACAGGGGCATGCCCACCTAAAACGGTAAAACACGGGGGCATGCCCCTTAAAAATGCCAAAATGCGGGGGCAAATTGCCCACCTAAAATGCAAAAACACGGGGGCATCACGCCCCCGCGTTTTTATTATGCTTCCTGTACCAGCTGGGCAGTCTTGGTGCGCCATCCGGCAATTTCAATTTCCTCGCAGTTTTCCAGCAAAACCGCTGCCAGCTCCGGCCTGGCACTGTCCCCTTTGACATGTAACAGAGCCGAATCCTTGCAATTTACCAGCTGAGCCACATGGGTCCAGGCTTCGCCTTCGGGTTTAACAAAGCGAACCAACAGACGATCCACGTCCAAACCGGTTACACCCTCGGCATACAGCGCGGGCACATCATGCAGATATACATCGCAAGTACCATCGAATGGCTTATGTACCAACTTGCCGGACACATCCTCATACATACCGCTGCCGCCGTAAGCGGGAGACTCGTCAAATACACCCGTGGGCTGGGTACCCTGACGCTCGAAGGTTAATGCTACATTGGAAATGCGGATGTCTTCAATGGGACAGTTCTCACCGCCGCTCTTGATGAAGAAGGAAGACTCGCATTTTGCCTGAATATTAGAAATGTCAATATTCCGGATAATACCGGTATAATGGCTTTCACCCTGCTGACGATATGTATTATTGATAAAAATCGGCTCGCCCTTGCCCCACCAATGGTCGGGATAACGATTGGCATCCGCATAACGGCGAGTAGAACCGATCAGATTGCTGGCAATAATATTTTCCACGGCACCGCCATCTCTGGACCAGATACCAAAGATACGAGAACAGTCATAACATACGCAATTGGTAAATACTACGTTGCGGATATCGCCGTGGGTACCCGTACCGATCTTCAGGGCAGAATCACGGGAATGCAGCACACAATCAGTAATCGTAATATTTTCGCAGGCACCATACAGCTCTGCCATGGGCTTGGAAGACTTCAGCACAATGGCGTCGTCGCCGGTATCAATGATGCAGCCCTTGATAACTACGTTCTGGCAGCAGTCCGGGTCGATACCATCGTTGTTCGCACCACGATCTTCATTCAAAATTTTAATATTTTCACAAACCACATTACGGCAGCCTGCCATATGCAGTGTCCAAAAAGCACTGTCATAAAACGTCACGTCGCGAACGGTCAAACGGTCAATGTCTTCCAGCAGACTCGTACGGGGACGGAATCCCTTAAAGGCCAGGGGACACTCCTCAAAACCATCATCTGCATGGTCATTGTAGTTGATTAGACGACCGCGGCCATCAATCTTACCCAAACCGGTCAATGCCACATCATGGGCATGTTTTGCACCGATCAGACAGGGAAGCTCTGTAGAGTCAAACTCATGCTCCTCATCAACACCGGGATAATCCTCCCGATTATGGCTGGAAATCAAAGTAGAACCCAGTTCCAGATGCAGATCTACATTGCTCTTCAGTACAATTGCTGCTGTCATGAAATCGCCGGCCGGCACAATAACACGTCCGCCGCCATTAGCTGCACATTCATCAATTGCTTTTTGGATAGCCGCAGCGTTATTGGTCACACCATCGGCGATCGCCCCATAATTTAAAATGTTATAATCCATAAATACCGCTCCCTTCTATTTTTGTGGGTTAAGCTCAGTATATCATCCTATAGTATCAAATGCAATATTTTTTCGAATATATTCACTGGGCGTTTGCCCGGTAAACTTACGAAAAATCGTGGCAAAATAATTACTGGAAGAAAAGCCCAGCATAAACGCGGTCTGGGTCACCGAATATCCCTGGGACAACAGTTGTCGGGATTTTTCCACCTTGGCCACATTGATAAATTCCCGGGGCGGTACCCCCATCTCCCGGCGAAACTTCTGCTTAAAGCCGGACAGGGACAAACCACTCTGCTCTGCCAGCTGCTCCAGCAAAATATTCTCCAGCACATTTTCTTTTATGTACGCCACCGCCGAAGCAATATCCTCAGACAGACTTTCCTGATGATTTTCCGTGCGCACCAGCTCACACAAGCATTCCTGCAGCAAAATACTGCCGTGCATCTGGCTGAAAAAATCATCCTCGGCCAACAGTTCCAAACTGCGGGCAAACATGGGGTGGAGATTTTGCTGGGGACGCAACACACGATTTTCCAGCATTAACAGCCGGGACTGCAAATACATTCCATTTTCCCAGTTCATTCCCAGGAAGTTGGGGCACAGTTCCTTTTCGATTTGCACCCAGAATATTTCATAACGGTCATGAAGTTCACCTCCGGTGCCATGGGCCACATTGGGCTGGGCCAAAAACACCTGGTTACCCTTCACATCATATTCCCCCTCGTTCTCTACAATGTAATGCTGGCTTCCGCTGACCACATAGACCAGCTCCAATGCGCCCTTATGGATATGAGTTCCCAGCGGGTGGGGACTGGCATTGTGGGACCACCCGAATAACCGGATGCCCGGAATCTGCAATTCCACATCCGTCAGCACTCGCCGTTTTTCAGTCCACGTATATACTTCCCCCGGTGTTCTGTGCATATCAATCCCTCCATGTATAATTTCGTACATCCGACAAAAACGGATGCAAGCCATTTTTTAATATTATATAATAAAATTGTTCGAAATACAAGTACGGAAAGGAGCAATCGATATGTTTAAAGATGCTGATTTTATGAAAGCGATTCGTTGGGAAAGCCCCTCTGCTGTTCCCACCAAAATTAGTATTCTCTCTGCTCTATGGATCCATCACGGCAAGGAACTGGAGCGGTTATTAAAAGAATATCCCCAATTTTTCCCCAAGGAGGCCTTTGTGGACTATAGCGATCCCACCAATATCGCCCAGGGTACCCACAAAAAAGGCACACACATCGACGAATGGGGCTGTGTATGGTCCAACATATATGAAGGTATGGAGGCCTATGTTACCGGACACCCGCTGAAGGACCCCGAAGATGTTTATACTCTGCAGATTCCCACCAACCGAGACGGCCGCCTGCCCCACGGATTTATGTACCTGCGTCTTCTGGACCTGTGCGGATTTGAAAATGCCATGATGATGTTTGCAGAGGAAGGCGAGGAAATCGACGTGCTGATTCAGAAGGTTCTGGAGTACAATATGTACCAGATTCCTGTGGCTGCCCCCCACTGGGACAAACTGATCTGCTTCTATGATGACTTGGGCATGCAGACCGGTTTGGCCATCGGCGCTGAACGCTGGCGCAAGTACCTGAAGCCCTGTTACCAGAAAATGTACAAATATGCAAAGGAGCTCCGTCCCGACCTGCCCCTTTACATGCACACCGACGGCTGTATTTATGAAATTATGCCTGACCTGGTGGAATGCGGCGTGGACATGATCAATCCTCAGTACCGTGCCAACGGTCTGGACAATCTGGTGCGTGTTTGCCGCCAGGAAAACACCATCTGCATCAACCTGGACCTGGATCGCCAGCTGTTCCCCTTCGCCACCCGTTCCCAGATTTTTGACCATGTGGGCGAATGTGTGGAATCTCTATATCTGCCCCAGGGCGGTCTGACCTTGAATATCGAACTCAATTACGACATTCCTCTGGACAACTGTGCTGCCATTCTGGATGCAATAGAAAAATACAGACATTATAAGGGAGGTCACTAAAATTATGACGCCTCGCGAATTAGTAAAACAAACCATTGAGTTCCGCAACACTTCCAACCGTGTGCCCCGGGAATTGTGGACTCTGCCCTGGGCAGATAATAATTTCCCCGATGAACTGGCAGAGATCCAGCACAGTTTTCCCAACGACATCGCCAAGCCCCATGTAATTTACCATGAAAAATCCCCGGTTGTGGTGGGTGACCCTTACACTCCTGGTCTGTACGTTGACCCCTGGGGTTGCCGCTTCACCAACATTCAGGCGGGCATCATCGGTGAAGTAAAAGAGCCTATTGTGGATCCGGAGGATGAAGACTGGGAGGATACCAGCCGCATTCATATCCCGGAAGAACAGCTTTCCTTTGATATTGATCAGGTTAACGCCGAGTGCGCCAAGGATGATCGTTTCCTGCTAGCCGATTGCCTGCCCCGCCCCTTTGAACAGCTGCAGTTTATCCGTGGCACCGAGAACCTGTATGTGGATCTGGCCTTGAGCTGCGATGGCATGCTGGCATTTCTGGAGCGCATGCACGATTTTTATTGTCGTTCAGTGGAAAAATGGTGTCGGACCAACATCGATGGTATCTGGATGATGGACGACTGGGGCAGCGAAAAGGATCTGCTCATCAATCCCAAGACCTGGTGTGAAATTTTTCTTCCACTATATAAAGATTATATCTCCATTGCTCACAAGTATGGTAAAAAGGTATTCATGCATTCCGATGGCAACACCCTGCGTATCATCCCCCATTTAATTGATGCGGGACTGGATGTGTTTAATACTCAGATTTTCTGCATGGACCGGGAGCAACTGAAGCAGTACAAGGGCAAAATTACCTTCTGGGGCGAGATTGACCGTCAATGGCTTCTGCCCTATGCCACCACCGATGAGATTCGCGCCGCCGTACGTGGTGTTTATAATGACTTGTGGGCCGACGGCGGCTGCATCGCCCAGTGTGAATTTGGTATTGGCGCCAAGCCGGAAAATGTACGTGCCATCTTCGATGAATGGAACAAGGTCCGTCCCTAATTCTTGAGGAGGTAATTCATATGGCAACGAATTTTGCAAAATTACACGAAGACATTTGTTTTAAGCGGGCCGGCGGCAAGGTCCTCTGGCAGCCCCGCATTCAATGCTGGATCGCCGATAAGCTTTTTGAAAAAGGGGAACTGCCCGGCATTTACAAGGGTATGACCAATGTGGATATTTATAAAGAGCTAGGCTGTTCTAATCGAATCTATGAATACAATCCCTGTTTCCAAGCGGTATATGACGACACAATCCAGGAGTCCTGGGAAAAAGATGGCGCTATCACCCGCCACATCATTAAGACTCCTGTGGGGACATTAACTGAAGAAGACAAGTCCGTCCCCAGTACCTATGCCACCTATAAGCAAAAATGGCTGGTGTGTAATGAGGATGATTTGAAAATCATGACCTATGTGGAGCAGCATACCAACTGGACCTATTCTCAGGAGACTTTTGATCGCGTCCATGAAAAGTGGGGCGACATCGGCGCTCCCTGCGTTTACATCCCACGCGTATCTGTTCAACGCTTGTATCTGAATCTAATGGGCGTTGAAGAAGGTGTATATGCCTTATATGACTATCCCGAGACCGTGGAAGAATACTTTACCGCCCTGCGGGAATGTCATTTCCGACTGATCGATGTTATCAATGAATCTCCCATTAATATCATTAACTTTGGCGACAATGTCCATTCCGGAACTCTGTCACCCGAGCTTTTCAAGAAATACGTTCTGCCGGAATACCAGATGCGCTGCGAACGTCTGCACAAAGGAGGCAAGTTCGTTTATGCCCACTTCGACGGTGACAACCGCGGCCTGATGGAGTTCTATCAGCAGACCGGTTTGGATGGCCTTGAAGCTATTACTCCCAAGCCCCAAGGAGATGTGGAACTGGCAGAAGTTAAAAAATATATAGGCGACATGGTCTTCATCGACGGAATCCCAGCTATTTACTTTGATAAAGAGTTTTCCGAAGAAACGCTGATTGCCTGTGTTCACGAATGTCTGGACCTATTTGCTCCCAACCTGATACTGGGTATCTCCGATGAGATCTCTTCCACCGGCGATATTGAGCGTGTTCGGCTGGTCGGCAAGATCGTAGACGAATATAATGCGAAACTGCAATAAAAATTAACCGTAGGACAGAATGCAATAATTGGGGGCTGTTTGGGTCCATAATATTGCATTCTGTCCTACGGTTTTTTATCCGTTTATTCCTTTCCTGCTTCTCGCAGAACATCAATGGCCGGACCGGGGATTCTTCCAAGATAATCCGGACCTACATTCAACAAATAATTAATGCCACGCTCATTCAAATGCTTTTTAATTTTCAGCACAGTTTTGGCATCCTTCCAATTATTATCAAAGGCTTTATAGCCCCATGTGTCGTTCAATGTCGCCGGCGTTTCAAAAAGCATGGCTCCCTTGTCGTCATCAGGGATCTCATTGTCACCTGCAGAACGATAATCACCCCTACCATTACCAATTCGGGAATTTACCAGACAATTGGGCTGATACTTCTTTACCAGCGCATACAATTCATCCGATTGCTCAGGAGTAATTACATTGGGAGTATCAAACCAAATCAGACCCAAATCCCCATACTCCGTCAACAGCTCCGTCACCTGGGGCTTAATTTTATCTTCAAAACACTGGGCAAAATTCTTATGTTCATCATCTGGGAAATCCCAGTTGTTGGTCCAGTAGGCCTTTCCGCCGCACCAAGTCTTTCCCTTACGATAACCACCGCCATTCGGCTCGCTCCAGTCCAGTTCCTGGGAATAATATAACCCCAGCTTCATGTCATGCTTGCGACAAGCCTCTGCCAGTTCTGCCAGTACATCGCGACCAAACGGTGTCGCATCCACGATATTAAACTTGGACACCTTGGAATGATACATGGCAAATCCCTCATGATGCTTAGCGGTAAACACAATGTACTCCATGCCTGCATCCTTCGCCAGCTTCACCCACTCTTCTGCATCAAACAATATGGGATTAAAGATCCCTGCCAACTTGTGATATTCTTCATTGGGAATCCGAAAATACTGCTGACACCATTCACCAATATCCTCCATCCGTTTGCCCTTCCACTCACCAGCGGGTAAACAATACAAACCCCAATGAATCATCATACCGAATTTCGCCTGCTTGAACCATTCTTTACTCGTCATATATGTACCTCCCGGGATAGATTTATATTCATATAATATCTTGTTTTCCCTTATATATCCATGCTATAATGTCACCAAAGGATGTGATTTTATGACTCAAGATTTAACGCTCCGCATCGTTCGGGCACTAGAATATCACCGTGATCGCCGCTGGAATTATCCCGCCGTAATGTACCCCTACAATACCCTTTATTTTGTTTTAGGCGGGGACGGTCATATCCGACTGGGTGACAATATTATAGACCTCCAGCCTGGCTTTGTATATTTAATCCCTCCCCATGTGTGCCACGACGTTTGGTGCGACACACATGTGGACAAAATGTATGCCGATGTCCATGC
>JAFUJY010000110.1 GCA_017467985.1 Bacillota bacterium | reverse complement strand
GGAGATACAGTTTCTCTAAAAGTGGAAGCCCAGTTTCAGGATATAAACTTTTATGGGAATGGTAAGCTGCTTGCAGAGCATGTGGATGGACGGCTGCTGAGTAAGGAAATTGCCGGTGGTTTTACAGGGACAATTCTGGGGCTGTATGCATCCTCCAATGGCTCAAAGTCCTCTAATTATGCGGATTTTAAGTCGATTCATTATCAAGGTTTAAAAGATTAAGATTGAAAAGATGCTTGAGGTGTGATATACTTATTCTGTACCGAGAAAATTAGGAGGTTCTTATATGGAGCGTTGTATAGCTGTCATTGCTGCTGAAGAGCAGGAGTTGGCGGGATTAGAAGAGTTTTTAATAGATGCAAAGCGAGTTGCGGGCCCGGCGGGCTGTGTGTTTTTAACCGGTAAGTGTGGCTCAGTTCAGGTTGTGGCCATGCGCTGTGGAATTGGTAAGGTGAATGCAGCCATTGGTACACAGGTATTGATTGATGCCTATCATCCTCAGGCTCTGGTGAATGTGGGTGCGGCAGGTGCATTGGCTCCCGGCCTGAAGGTGTTTGATCTGGTTGTGTCTCAAGATACCGTGCAGCATGATATGAATGTAAAGGGCTTGGGTTATGAGCCTGGCATTATTCCGGATCAGGATGAGAGTTATTTTAAGGCAGATGGGAAACTGGTTCAGCTGGCAGAGGATGCGGGTAAGGCCGAGGGTCTTGAAGTTCATATTGGACGTATTGCCAGCGGTGATCTGTTTGTTTCCACTCAGGAGGATCGCCAGTGGATCTATAATACATTTAATGCCATGTGTGCTGAGATGGAAGGTGCATCTGTGGCTCATACTTGCTGGCGCAATCAAGTGCCCTTTGTTATCGTTCGTTCTATGTCTGATACCGCAGATGAGGCGGCAGATGTTAGTTATGCGGAGTTTTCAGCAAAGGCTGCCCTGCAGGCAGTACAGCTGTTGAAGAGAATGATTATTGCTTGGGAGGCGTAAGAAAATGATTTTGGTAACAGGCGGAGCAGGTTATATTGGAAGTCATACATGTGTTGAGTTATTAAACGCAGGGTTTGAGATTGCAGTTTTGGATAACTTCTGCAATTCTAAGCCCGAGGCACTGGAGCGCATTAAGGAGCTTACCGGTAAAGATTTTCCCTTTTATGAAGTGGATCTTCTGGATGCAGAGGGAGTAAATCGTGTGTTTGACGAGCAGCCTGAGATTACGGCCGTCATCCATTTTGCCGGTTTGAAAGCAGTGGGCGAGTCCTGTGCCATGCCCTTGCGTTATTATCATAATAATATTACCGGAACGCTGCATCTGTGTGATGCAATGCAGTCCCACGGTGTGAAGAGCATGATTTTCAGTTCTTCAGCTACCGTATATGGTGATCCGGCCAGTGTGCCGATTCGGGAAGATTTCCCGCTGTCCACCACTAATCCTTATGGAACCACCAAGCTGTATATTGAACGGATTTTGACGGATTTGCATGCGGCCGATCCGGAGTGGAATGTGGTGTTGCTGCGTTACTTTAATCCTGTAGGAGCGCACAAGAGTGGCTTGTTGGGTGAAGACCCCAACGGTATTCCCAATAATTTGACTCCTTATATTGCGAAGGTTGCCACCGGGGAACTGCCTTTTGTACGCGTATTTGGCAATGATTACCCCACAAAGGATGGCACCGGTGTACGGGATTATATCCATGTGGTGGACTTGGCTCAGGGGCATTTGAAGGCACTCACTAAGAGCGAGCCGGGAGTACATATTTATAACTTGGGTACAGGTGTAGGCTATAGTGTATTGGATGTTATCCATGCATATGAAGCTGCTTGCGGAAAGACTCTGGAGTATAAGATCGTAGATCGTCGTCCCGGTGATATCGCCGAGTGTTATGCAGATCCTGCCAAGGCTGAAAAGGAATTGAACTGGAAGGCTGAAAAAACCATTGGAGAAATGTGTGCTGACAGCTGGAACTTTATGATGAAGAATAAATAAGACAAAGAGGTTATAGGATGGTTTTCAGAATATCAGGGGGTTCTTGATGGCTTAACCGAAAAAGGAATTGTCGGCAATAGCTGTGCGATTTTGAAAGATGGTCAGGTGGTGTTTGAGTACTATACAGGTTATGCTGATTTGGAAAAGCAGAAAAAGATCGGTCCAGATACGCTGTTTCGAATCTATTCTATGACTAGGTTGTTTACCTGTGCGGCTGTCATGCAGCTGTATGAAAAGGGGACTTTTCAGTTAATGGATCCGGAAAAGAAGGTGACGGCAGTATATATGGAACAGTCCACACCAAGTCTGGAGCCCTATATTGCACCCAGATTAAGAAATATGATTTATGCGAGTTTATAAGGGGGAAAGTGTAAATGATCGTGCACGAATCCGGAGAGAATTATTTGGAGACAATCCTGGTTCTGAAAGAACGTCTGGGCCAGGTGCGCTCCATTGATATTGCGACGGAGTTGGGATTTTCTAAACCCAGTATTAGTGTTGCAATGAAGCGTCTGCGTGAAAACGGCTATATTGATGTGGATGGTCAAGGGATGATTTCTTTGACAGAGAGCGGTATGGAGATCGCCTCAAAAATGTATGAGCGTCATCAGTTCTTAAGCCGTTATTTTCAGAAGCTGGGTGTGAGTGAAGCCACCGCAGTGGAG
>JAFUJY010000109.1 GCA_017467985.1 Bacillota bacterium | reverse complement strand
ACCCGAATCTTTCGGGAAATGACTCAGATGGGCATGGAGTTAGAAAAAACAGGGGATTTGATGATTGGGGCAAGGACTAAAGCAAAGGTGGGCATTATATTTGACTGGCATAACTGGTGGGCGGTGGAGCTTTCCAGCGGTCCCAGCAAGGATCTGCAGTATCTGCCCATGGTACAGAAGTATTATAAGGCCTTTTATGAGCGGAATATTCCAGTGGATTTTCTGCGGTACGATCAGGATCTGTCCGGCTATGATGTGATTGTGACACCATGCTTGTATCAGATGCGAGGGGACCTGAGTGAGCGTGTTGAAAAATATGTGGCAGAAGGTGGGACACTTTTGACGTCTGTTTTTAGCGGCATCGCAAAAGAAAATGACAAAGTTATTCTGGGAGGATATCCCGGAGGGCTGCGTAAAGTCCTGGGAATCTGGATCGAAGAGACGGATGCCCTGTCTTCGGATCGGCGCAATCGTATGGTAGTAAACGCATCAGAAGGTTTTAGCCAGGAAAGTTACGACTGCGGTATGTTGTTTGACATTATTCATACCGAAGGAGCTGAGCCCTTGGCGGTATATGAAAGGGAGTTTTATGCAGGAACACCCTGTGCCACACGGTATGAATATGAAAAAGGAACTTCTTATTATGTGGGAACGGATGCCCAGCAGAGTTTCCTATGGGATCTGGTGGGTCGGATTTGTCAGGAGAAGAACTTGCTGCCGCCCCTGGAGATGCCTGCCAGTGTGGAATGTACCCAGCGATATACGGAGCAACATGAAATCTATTATATAATCAATCATAATACAGAGTCAGTAAACATTGATCTGCCCTTTGAACTGCAGTGTGCATGGAGTGATGAGGTGTATAGTGGTCAGCAAACCCTTGCAGCCGGAGATGTTTTAATTCTTTTCAGGAGGAAATGATAATGAAAATTAGTGTTCAGTCTCAAAACCTTGTAGATGATATAGGAGCAGTGAAGGCCTATGCGGCCATTGCAAAGGCAGGATTTCAGGCAATTGATTGGAATATTGATCATGCACTGACACCGGCACAGATTACTTCCGGAGAATCATTGGAAGATAAGTGTGTGTTTGAAAAGTCTCTGGAGGAAATCACTGCTTATTATCAGGAAGAATTGGATGAGATTCATCGCAATAGTCTGGAGATCACCCAGGCCCATGCACCTTTCCCGGCGTATATTCCCGGACGGGAGGATGTACTGGACTATATGATCGGAATATACAAAAAAATGATTCTCTTCTGTGACAGTGTGGGTTGTAAGAATCTGATTGTTCATGGGATTAGCCTGGGCAAACACAATAATGTGGATGATCATGTACGAATCCGCGAACTCAATCACAAGCTGTACACCAGTTTAATTCCGGAGCTGCGTCAGACCAATGTGACAGTTTGCCTGGAAAATCTGTTCAGCAGTGATGATGGAATTATGGCGGGGCATTGTGCCAACGCCTCGGAAGCCTTTGTGGAGATTTTTGATTTGAATAATATAGCAGGCAAAGAATGTTTTGGTTTGTGCCTGGATATAGGGCATTTGAACCTGTTAAAGGGCGATCCTCGTCATTATATTCCGGAGATGGGAGATTACATTAAGGCACTGCACCTCCATGATAATGATGGATTGTCCGATCAGCATAATGCGCCTTATACAGGAAAAATCAACTGGAAGCATTTCTGTGAAGCTATGAATCAAATCGGCTATAAAGGGGATTTGAGTTTTGAGACCTTCCATCAGACATCATTAGGAGTGATTGATGAAGAGATGGTTCAGCCCTGGCTGGATTTAATCTATAAAATTGGCTGTCATTTTAAGGAAAAAATTGAAGGATAAAAGAAAAGCACTTTGCGATTATAGTTTGCAAGGTGCTTTTTAAGTAAATCATTAATCCATTGTGGCCAGGCGGTACATAGCCTCCAGACAGATCTGTGCATGAAGTTTTAGCTTTTCAATGTTGGTGCATTCGTTACGGTCGTGGGCATTGCTGGGGAAGCCGGGGAATCCGGCACCAAAGGCCACACCGTTGCCGAACATCTGTCTTGCATAGGTGCCGCCGCCCATGGAGTAGATGGAACATTCTTCACCGGTAATGTCCTGATATGCACCGGATAACAGCTGAACCAGCTTGCTGTCCTTGGGCAGGTACAAGGGGGCATCATCAGAAAGAAGAATGAAGTTCAAACCAGCATCTTCAGTCTTGTCCTTTAGAGTGGCAGAAATCTTCTTGCCGTCTAAAGTGGCGGGGTAGCGGATATCTACGGTGAAGCTGGTGGAATCCACCAGGCCTAAGTTAAAGGTCAAGGGGCCGCTGACTTCATCACTGCAGGCAACTCCATACAAGCTGCCATCGTAGGTCAAACCAATAGAAGCGTGAATCCAGCTGAATAAAGTGCCAAGACGATCACCAAAGACATCATACAGGAGCTCAATCAGATGGGATGCTGCATTGATTCCGTTACCGGGGCCGGCGGCATGAGCAGCCTTACCCTTGGAAAGGATATGAAGACCGCCTTCAATGGGAGTACATTCAAAAGCACCCTTTACGGCCAGTTCTTGGCATGCAGCGGCTTCCTGGGGCGTACAAATAATATCAGCTTCAGCCTTGTAGGGGACCGCATTTACAACGGTACCGGCCTGGAAAGTACGAATGATGGGAGAGGCAGCGCCAGTCACCTTAAAGCGCATTAGACCCTTTTCGCAATGACAGATACCATAGCCGCCATCAGGCGTAAAGCCCATGGTGGGGTGCTGCTCCTTGGAAAAATAATGCTCCATATCTGCCATACCAATTTCTTCAGCTGCACCAAATACCACACGTATCTTGCGCTTAGGAACGATGCCTGCATCTTTCAAAGCGCGCAGGCAATGCAAAGCGATGATAGAGGGACCTTTATTATCAGCAACACCACGGCCCCAGTAATAGCCATCTTTTTCAATCATGGTAAAGGGATCGCTGTCCCAGCCGTCGCCGGCAGGAACCACATCCAAGTGGCCCATGATGACTGCGTTTTCTTCACCCTCACCGTATTCAGCATGGGCTGCATAGTAGTCTACGTTTTTGGCGGTAAATCCGTAGGACTGGGCCAATTCTACGGCCTTATCCAGGACATCAGCGCAGGCTTTACCAAAGGGATATTCGCCCTCGGTGGGCACGGAAACAGAGGGAATGGCAACAACGGTGGCCAAATCCCGAGCAATATCATCCCAATAAGCTAAAATTCTTTCTCCAAACATGTGAATGACCTCCTATTATGATTGTTTAGGCTTTTTCATGGTTAAGCCGATACGGTTACGCTGCACATCAACGCTGAGTACCCATACGGTAACCACATCACCAACTTTTAAAACATCCGCAGGATGCTTTACATACTCTTTACGAATCTGGGTAATATGCACCAGACCATCCTGATGTACACCGATATCCACGAATGCGCCGAAGTCTACCACGTTACGCACGGTACCTTTCAGCTCCATACCTTCTTTTAAGTCCTTAATGTCCTTAATATCGCTGCGCAGATCAGCCATCGGAATTTCTTCACGGGGATCACGGCCGGGCTTAAGCAGTTCATTTACGATATCCTTCAGGGTAGGTACACCCACACCCAGTTCTGCAGAAATTGCCTCCAGACCACCAGCGGCTTGGATACGTTCATTCAGATCGCTGTAACCGGCAGAAGCCAGATGTTTGGCATCGTAGCCACACTTGGAAAGGAGAGCGGATGCTGCGGTGTAAGACTCGGGGTGCACAGCGGTGTGATCCAGAACATTGGCACTTTCCATCACTCGCAGGAAACCGGCACACTGTTCGAAGGCCTTAGGACCTAACTTGGGAACTTTCTTCAGTTCTGCACGGGACTTGAAGGCACCATTTTCTTCGCGATAGGTTACGATATTCTTGGCAACAGCAGCGGATACACCGGCTATGTTTTTCAGAAGAGAAGGAGAAGCAGTATTCAGATCCACACCTACGGTATTTACACAATCTTCCACAACACCATCCAGGGTTTCACTCAGACGCTTCTGGGGCATATCGTGCTGGTACTGTCCCACACCAATGGCCTTGGGGTCAATCTTAACCAGTTCTGCCAAAGGATCCTGCAGACGATGGGCAATGGAAATAGCACTTCGCAGGGTCAGGTCCAGATCAGGGTATTCTTCTGCAGCCAGCTTGGAGGCAGAATAAACGGAAGCACCGGCCTCGCTGACCACCATATAGCGTACTTTATCATACAATCCTTCTTCCTTCAAGAAATCAGAAGTGAAGATTTCCGTTTCCTTGGAAGCAGTACCGTTACCGATGGCGATCAGTTCAACTCCATGCTTAATAATCAGACGCTTTAAGGTGCGCTTGGATTCTGCAATCCGAGCCTCGCTATGGGTGGGGTAGATGACGGTGGTCTCCAGAACACGGCCGGTGGCATCGACTACAGCTGT
>JAFUJY010000108.1 GCA_017467985.1 Bacillota bacterium | reverse complement strand
GGCAGGTGCGGGTACGGGCGGTGCGGACGGGTATCGCAAAGGTGACCGCCAGTCTGCCGGATGGAACATGTGCCCATTGCGTTATTACAGTAATTGATAATCAGGTGCGTCAGACAGTAAGACGGCTGGAGCTGAACACGGAGAAGTTAGTTTTGGCAGCGGGACAACAGGCGCAGCTGCTGCCTATTTTCTATCCCAAGGAGATTTATAACAACGGGATTTTGGACAAGTCTTTGGTTTGGTCTTCTTCCGATGAGCAGGTGGCAGAGGTACAGGACGGAACTATACTGGCCCATAAGGAAGGCTCTGCAGTAATCACAGCCACATCTGTAGATGTGGGGCGGGACGCGTACTGCGAAGTGGTGGTGCAAAACGGCGGTTGTGAGGATTTTGAGCCACAGACTATTACAATGAAAGTAGGGGAGCAGTATCAGATTCAGGCCCCCACATATAAAAAGCTAGTATGGAAGTCGGATAATTCATATGTGGCGGATGTGGACGAGCAGGGGTGTGTAACCGCCTATTCTGCGTCCATTCGTCAGGTGGTGAGTGAAGATGGTCGAAGCAAGCATGGAGAATCAGACACGATCCGTATTTACGCTACTGCTGTGGAAGGCGGCGAAATCTGGGAGTATACGGTTCGGGTAGAGGCTGTGGAGTTGGTGTCACCGGGCGTTTTTATTCAGGGAATGATGCACATCACAGTTGGGCATGAACAGGTGTTTACGGCGATTACCTTCCCGGCGTGTGTACTGGACCAGGAGGCTGTATGGAGCAGCAGCGATGAGCAGATCATTGCGGTGACGCCTTTGCCGGATGGCCGTGATGGCAGCAAGCAGGTCCTGGTAAAAGCACTGAAAACCGGCTCGGCATTTTTGCAGGTACAGTGCGGAGAAATGCAGGATATGGCGCCTGTATTTGTGATAGAACAGGAATTAGACTGGCTGAAGGAGGAATATGTGCCGAGAAAGGGTTCTCGCTACATCCAGAATCCCCATTTGGTAGAGGAAGGTGTGACGGAAAATTCTGCATTGCTGCTGTGGGAACGAGTGTCTTTGATGCATATTCCGGAATGGAAGGAATATCGTATTTACTGCAATGATACCTATGTGGGCAGTACGACGAAATTGGGTTACCGAGTGGAGAATCTGGCGCCGGATAAGGAATATGATTTCAGGATCGAGGCCTTGGGCCAGGATGATGAAATACTGGATATGCAGATTGTGGAAGGCTATACTCTGGAGACGGCAGAGCAGGTCATCAATGTACTGGACTACGGTGCAAAAGGGAATGGTTTGGTGAACGATACTTACGCCATTCAGCGGGCCATCAATGATTGTCCGGAATATGGTAAAGTGTGGCTCCCGGAAGGTCATGTGTTTTATTGCGGCGCGCTGTTCCTGAAGAGCTGCATGACATTCCAAGTCGATGGTATTATGATGGCCGGCGATGATCCCAAGGATTATCCCCAGATCATTACTCGCTGGGAGGGCTGGTGCATGAATGAAGTGCCGGCGGTGCAGTGGCCCAATTCCAATGAGAAAATCATGGACTGCCATCGCCAACATGCCTCTCTAATCAATGTGGGAACATATTGTGAAGCAGAAGACTATTATAATGTGGAAAATGTGGTAATCTGCGGAAAGGGGCAGATAAACGGCAACGGTTACACGGTGGGATATAATCAGGGACATGACTTTTTTAAGGCTGTGGTTCCCACGGCTATTCAGAATTATGCGCTGCGGGGCTGTCTTGTAAAAATTCAAAATGCCAAGCAAGTATATGTGAAAGATCTGCAGTTCGCCTATAGTCCCTCCTGGACCCTGCATGCACTGTTTTGTAGCCAGATTACATTTGATCATGTGCATGTGGTGACTTATGGAGATGGCTGCGTTGGCCTGAAAGATCCCGGTCATATCTTTAACGGTGACGGAATTGATGTGGATAGCTGCAGTCACGCCAATGTATTTGATTGTCATTTTACCACCGGAGATGACGGGGTGACGCTGAAATCCGGCCGCAATCGGGAAGGAAATGAGCTGAATCGCCCGAATGCCTTTGTACGGGTGACTGACTGTGTATCCGATGGAGATTTTGGCTTTGGCACGGGCAGCGAGACTGCGGCAGGCGGCCATGATCTGCTGTTCCAGAACCTGACTATAAAGGATGTGCGATGCTTTGGTATCTGGTTCAAGACCCTGCGCTGGCGGGGCGGCAGCACCTATAATGTGCAGATTAAAGATGTGATGGTGGATGGAGCTAACACAGCGGTGCGTCTGAGTTTTGATCACTCCAAGGGTGGCCCCACCAATACGGTCAATCCAGCTGCGCAGCCTCCCCAGCTATATAATGTACTCATCGAAAATGTGACAGGCCGCAATGTGCAGCGAGGACTGTGGATTTCCGGTTTGCCGGATGCACCCATTCGGGGTATCACCGTGCGGGGATGTAGTTTCGACGGAGTAACTGAGATTGTGAACGGGGAAGATATTGTGGTGGAGTAATTTTTCAGGAGGATATTTTCATGGGTAGATATACTGATGATATTATTGAGCTCAATCGAGATGTGGAACCCTTTATCATACAGGGTTCGGCGACGCGCACGCACTTTTTTAAGCAAAAATTTCCAGACCCGTACAAGGTGCTTCAGTTTGTGCACTGCTCGGATATGCACGATGTTCCCGATCTTTGGGACCGGATGGTAAAATATATCAATTATTACAGCGAATATATATCTTTTGCCATTCATACGGGGGACTATTGCGGCAGCAGCCAGGATTTTTATACGGATTTTTATACTGCCTGTACCCAATGTGTGCATCCCATCTATAACTGTGTGGGGAACCATGATGTGGTTAAAAAGGACGAGGAGGGCAGGGGTATCCCCAACACCAAGCAATCCGCCCACGATTTGCTGTTTAACCACAAATCTGACTGGAACGCTGTCTTCTGCGATTGCGAGCACTCCATGACCTATTATAAGGACTACCCAGAGTCAAATATTCGCATGATTGTGCTGGATCTTTACTTTGATATAGATATTCAGAAAAAGTGGCTCCAAGAAGTGCTGGAGGATGCCAAGAAGAAGGACCTTTCAGTAATTACTGCCATGCATCAGCCCTCGGGTCCCATGAACGATTCCTTTGGCGTGACGTTTCATACGATAAATAATTATGAAGAGCTTTGCGGAAGGGATAATCAGATGCCCTTTGAGCCGATGATCGTGGATTTTATTGCCCGGGGCGGCAAATATATCTGCAACTTGGCGGGGCATGACCACCACGATTCCTTTGGTTTTACCGATACAGGAGTTCTGAATGTGGTGGTGGAGTCGGGCACCAATTGGGACGGCTGGTGTGACGGCAAGCGAATCAAAGGAACGCGCACCTATGATGCTTTTAACGTGATGAGCGTGGATGTGAATCTTGGAATATTGAAACTGGTTCGGGTGGGAGATAATGTGGATCATTATCTGCGCATCAAGCGGACCCTGTGCTATGACTATGTGAATCGAAAAGTGATTTTCTGCGGATGAACGGTATAGGGAAAAGGTGAAAGCCTACTGCGGCGCAGTAGGCTTTTAGCATATAGATATAACAAAAAAACCTCTCTTTTTCAAGAGAGGTTTCGTGCGGATAACAGGAGTCGAACCTGCATGAAGGAACCTTCACATGGACCTGAACCATGCGCGTCTGCCAATTCCGCCATATCCGCATGCGTTGTGCTTAACAACGAAGTATATTCTACCATAGGATCCGTCAAAAGTCAACACTTTTTTTGAAGTTTTTTGGAAAAAGTTTTTTTGAGCGACAGGACGCTCTTTTTGCAATAAAAAGAAACATATTCACAATGTTGCGATGAATAATAAAATGATTTATTGCGAAAAGGACTTGCTTTTTCTGAAGAGATATATTATGATAAAGAAAAATATATACAAGGATGAGGAGGGCCGCAGGATGGATGAAAAGAAGATGCCGCGTCAGATGACAGGTGCAGAACTAAATTCCATGCTGAAAAGCAATGTTAATTTTAAGAGCCTGGGTGGAATGAGAAGCGATGAGCTGACACTGTCGCCGGAGAAGAAGCAGTGGTGGCGGGATGCTAAGATTGGCATGTTTATTCACTGGGGCATTTATTCTATGCTTGGCCGCGGTGAATGGGTGCGGTTTAATGAGCATATTCCGGATGATGAATATGAAGGTTTAGCGGAAGAGTTTAAGGGTGAGCAGTGTGACATGGAAGAGTGGGCGCAGCTGGCCGAGGATATGGGTGCTAAGTATATGGTTATGGTAGCAAGACATCATGATGGTTTTGCATTGTGGGATAGCCCTGGCAGCTATCAGGGCTTTACCAGCGCCAACACCGGTGCTCATCGAGATTTTATTAAAGAATATACCGATGCTTGCCGCAAGCATGGCATGTATGTGGGTATTTATTATTCCAACATGGACTGGCGTTTCCCGGGATATTTTGATCCCCATGGTTTGCCGGAGAGTGCTCAGGCCATGAAAAAGCAGGCTTATGATCAGGTGCAGGAGTTGTGCGGTAATTACGGCAAGGTGGATATCCTGTGGTATGATGGGTCCTGGCTGAATCACAAGGGCGGCGATGTTTCTGCAGCCTGGTTGTGGGAGCCGGTGGAGTTAAATAAGGCTGCCCGCAAGTTCAATTCCGGTATGATGATCAATCCCCGTTCCGGTTGGGAAGGCGATTTTTATTGTGATGAGGGTTCCAGAGAGATCGAAGGTAAGATCATTCCGGTTCCGTGGGAAAAGAACATGTGTATTTGTTCCGGAACGTCCTGGGGATGGATTCCCAATGACCCGCCCCGGGATTTGGATTGGTTGATCCACATGGTGGTAGATGCCATTGTTCGTGATGGTAATATTTTGCTGAATGTGGGCCCGGACGGTCAGGGTAAGATTCCGGAGGATGTGCAGGCCAGAGTAAGAGAACTGGGCCAGTGGATTAAGGCCAATGGCGATAGTATCTATGGTACTCGCGGCGGCCCGGTGGAACCTGTGGACAAGGTATACGGTACTACTTGCAAGGGAAATATGATTTATCTGCATATTATGGATCAGGAAAAGTTTGCCGGATGTACGTTGCCGCTGACGGAGTACAAGGCGCTGTCCTGTACATATAAGGGTGAGCCGGTGGAGTACACCCAAGATGCTGAAGGGCTGAAGATTCAGCTGCCTTCCGGTCTGCAGCCGGAGGCGGATACCATTATCGTGATCCAGGCGGATCGACCCATTGAGATTGATCGTTCGGAGGATATTCGGTTTACCGGGAAATAAGATTGAAAGCCCCAATTCCCTAAGAAAGGAGAGGCTTATCGCTTGCGCGAAAGCTATGATTAAAATGAAAACAGTAAGTATTATTCGTGAGGCATCCGCCAATAAAAGAATTGCTTTTGGTTTGAGTCAGCTGGAAAAAAGTTTGGAAAAAGCAGGTTATACTCTGCAGTATTTTACGGAAGAAGAGGCTGTAGCGTATCGTGACCTGCCGGGCTGCAAGCTCTATGTGGGCAATCGCAATACCAGTGAGTTTTTGAAGAACCTGGAAGAACTGGAACTGTTGTTGTATCATCAGCCGGTGCCGGAGGGCGAAGGTTTTTATCTGAGTACCGTAGCCGGTGGACTGACAGTGGTTTCCGGCGGCAGTGATACGGGTGCATTGTACGGTTGTTTGGAGTTAGCGGAGCAGATCGACAAAGAGGGCATGATTCCTTATGAACTGGCCTTTGGTGATGCACCGGTTTACAAGCTGCGTGGTCCTGTGTTGGGTCTGCAGAAGACCAAGCTGGAGCCCCCTCGCCGCACCTACGAGTATCCCATTACCCCCGACCGCTTCCCCTGGTTTTATGACAAGCAGCACTGGGAAGAATATCTGGAAATGATGGTGAAGAACCGCTGTAACGTGCTGTATATCTGGAGCGGTCATCCTTTTGCTTCATTAGTAAAGGTGCCGGAGTATCCGGAGGCGCTGGAGGTTACGGAAGAAGAGCTGCAGCTGAACCATGACACCTTCATGTGGCTGACGGAAGAGTGTGACCGTCGAGGCATCTGGGTGGTTCTGAAGTTCTATAACATTCATATTCCCTATGAATTTGCCACATATCATGGTCTGGATCCCCACCAGAGCAGCATTCATCCCTTGGTGGCAGACTATACCCGCAAGTCCATTGCAGAATTTATCAAGTCCTATCCCCATATCGGTCTGATGGTTTGCCTGGGCGAAGCTCTGCGTGGCTTGGAGGCTAAGACCGAATGGTTTGTGAAGACCATCATCCCCGGTGTGAAGGATGGTATCCAGGCTGCCGGCATCACCGAGGAACCTCCGATTATCCTGCGTGGTCATGACTGTGACCCGGTGGATGCCATGAATCAGGCATTGCCCTTGTATTCCAACCTGTATACCATGTGGAAGTATAATGGTGAGGGCTTGACTACTTATCAGCCCCGAGGCAGCTGGCAGCAGAAGCATCTGGAACTGTCTAAGCTGACCAGCAATCACATTATCAATATCCATATTGTGGCGGATTTGGAGCCCTTCCGTTACGGAGCCCCCAGCTTTATTCAGAAGTGTATGCAGGCAGCGCAGAACCGTCTGGGCGGTAACGGACTGCATCTGTACCCCATGTTCTACTGGGATTGGCCCTATTCTCCCGACAAAAAGGAAGAACGTCTGCTGCAGGTGCGCAGAGATTGGATGTGGTACGATACTTGGTTCCGTTATGCCTGGAATCCCAATCGGGATGCTAAGACCGAGCAGCTGTACTGGCAAGACCAGATTGCACAGCACTATGGCTGCGACATGAAGACTGCCGCCAAGATGTTAACTGCCATTGAGGCCGCAGGTCAGTTGGCACCCCGCAACCTGCGTCGTATTGGCATCACCGAGGGTAACCGTCAGACCTGGAGCCTGGGTATGAGCCTGAGTGAGATGACCAATGTGCGTCGTTATAACCCCAATCTGGAACTGTGGAATTCTGTGGGCGGCAAGGGCGAGCAGCCGGATGCTTATGTGCAGAATAAAATTGCCGGCAAGCTCCATGTGGGCGAGACCCCGGTGGACATGATTGCCGACACCGATTATTATGCCAAGTTGGCCCTGGCAGCCGTGGAAGAAGCGGGTGCAGGAATCACTGTCAACTGTGACGAATATGAAATGTGGAAGACGGATATTCAGGCCCTGGCACTGCTGACGGATTCGTATAACCGTAAGCTGGAGGGGGCCCTGAAGATTCTGGAGTATAAGTATACCATGGACGAGAATCTCCATGCAGATCTGTCCCTGTTGGAGGAAGCTAAGGACAAGATTGAGGCCAACCTGGTATCTTACCGTGCCCTGGCAGAGCTGACAGACAAGACCTATCTGTTTGCCCAGAGTATGCAGACACCCCAGCGTAAGATTCCCTTCCCCAATGGTGAGATCTTCGGTCACTGGACCGATTGTCTGGTGGAATACGAAAAAGAATACGCTAACCTGTGCAAGCATCTGGAAGAGATGAAGGCAGGTCAGTATCCTTCCACTCAGGCAGAGGAGAGTGAATTTGCCCCGCTGAAGGCGGCTCCTTACACGTTGCTTTCTACGGAGTATGAGACATACCCGATTAAAAAGGGTGAAGCCGTGTTCAACGATACAGGGGTGAAGATCCAGAACCTGATCCCGGAAGTGAGTGGCTTGACCGGTGTAAGATTCCCCCATGGCGCAGCCATTGGCGGCAATGTGAAGATCAAAGTGGAACTGCCCCAGGATTCTAAGGTCATCATCGGTTACATGAACGAGAAGAGCATCAACTGGCTGCAGGTGCCGGATCTGGAAACCAACACCCATGCGGATGATCGCGGCGGATTGACTCCGATATATAAGAATGCCATGAAGGTGCAGGGCTGCCCCAAGGTGAACTTCCATATGTTCAAGTATGAGAAGGGTGTGCACGAAATCAGCTTTGATAATGGCGGATTTGTTTTCGCCGGTGTGATCGCTGCAGATGAGCCCGTAACTCCCAGAAATGCGGAGATGGCGGACGAATCTCTGGAGAGTTTGGATTGGTTGTATGAGTAATTGAAGAGTGGAGCTGTCTCACTGAGATGGC
>JAFUJY010000014.1 GCA_017467985.1 Bacillota bacterium | reverse complement strand
TACCGCTCTATGATTCAAAACCATAGAGCGGTAAGGATTTTATACTTCTACAACATGAATGTACTTGGGCAATTCTCCGTAAGTGCTCTGAACGGTGATGCCGTTTTCAATCAGTGCGGTTACCCGAGCGATGGTGGTGGGAGTAATTTCTTCGCCGGGTACGATCTGGGGAATTCCCGGAGGGTAGGCGAAGACGATTTCTCTGGAGATACGTCCCGCACTGTCGGCGAAGCGTACCTGCTCATCGGGCATGTCCTTGGCGGCGCTGATACTCATCTTGGTTACACTTTCCCGCAGACGGGGTGGGGTAGCAGGCTTGGCGTTTTCGCAGCCGTATTCAGCGTCGATCTCAATCAAAGCCTGGAGTAAGCGGTCAAAACCTTCATCTGTATCGCAGATGCTGGTCAGGGCCAAAGCATAATCGGCGGCGATCATTTCCAGCTCAATCTTATACTTTTTCAGCATAATCTCTTCGAACTCACCGCTGGTCAGCCGCAGATTTTTTATGCTCATAACGATCTTGCCCGGGTCAAAATCATAAAATAACGGATGATTTTCCAGAGAATCGGTGCCCTTGCACATAATACGGATATGCTTCAGACACGTGGTCTCCTTGGAAAAGCGGTTGATACGGCGAATATACTCGTGGAATAGGGATTCTTTTTTGTTGGCCAGCATATGAATACAATTGTCAATGGCTGCCATGAAGATATAAGAGGGACTGGTACTTTCAAAAATGCCCAGTGCAGCAGACACTTGACGGTCCATATCCTGCAGCTTTTCTCGGTTCTTCCACAGGCTGCTGCACATATGCAGCAGTGCAGTCTGGGTGGGGCTGGGCAGGGTTTTGTGAATGCTCTGGATTACCAGGTCAGCCCCCTCGGTAATGGCACTCTTGGGGAAGGATGGATGGAACCCCAGATGGGGACCATGGGCCTCGTCCACGATCAACGGGATCTTGCGATCATGAAGAATATGACTGATGGAGGCCACATCGGAAACCACACCGTCATAGGTGGGAGAGGTGATGATGGCCAGCTTAATATCAGGATACTCTTCTACCGCAGTACGTACCTGCTCAGGGTCAATACTGCCGTTGACGCCAAATTCTTTATCTACCTTAGGAAATAGATAAATAGGATACAAACCGCAAATGTGGATGGCGTTATATACTGCCTTATGACAGTTGCGGGCCACCAGAATCTTATCGCCCCGGCGGGATAAAGCAAAAATGGAGGCAAGCAGTCCGCAGGTGCTGCCGTTAATCAGATACCAGCAGCGGTAACTGTCAAAAAGGCTGGCGGCCATATCCATGGATTCTTTTAAGATACCGGTGGGGTCATGGAGATTGTCACTGTCCGTAACCTCTGTCAGGTCAATGCGGTAGGGACTGATCCCGTCTAAAAAGTCAAAGCTGCGCTTGTGACCGGGCATATGCATGGGGTAAATGTCCTGGTCAGCATAATCATTCAGATAGTCCAAAAGTTTCAAGGGCCTATCTCCTTTCAAAAAAATGATTTAGCGGTCTTCTGTTTCAATATCGTCCGTGTCCTCGTCAGCATAAGCCTTCAGCTCAGAAAGCTCTTCGGTTTCGATATTGTCTGTATCATCAGAGTCATATTCTTCATCCGTATTAGAGGTAAGGGGAGTGGCTCCATCGCCCCAATATTCGTTGTACTTGGCATCTACTTCCTCGCGGGAAACGGTATTCATACCAGTGATTTTGCACTGGTGAGCAGCCAGGAAATACTCGGCAGCAGACTCCAGATCGCCCCAGCTTTCGTAGATCAGACCCAGATGGAACTTACTGTCCACCATGGTGTCTTTCAGATCCAGGGCCTTCAGGAACTGCTTTTCAGCCTCTTCATAATTGCCCTGACGATAAGCCATCTGTCCCAGATTGTCATAGGCGGGACCGTGGGTTTCGCTTTCGATTAAAGCCTTTTCAGTAAAGTCCATGGCCTTTTCATAATCTCCGGCCAGGATGTAGAAATAACCCAATGTGGTGTTAAAATCAGGACTAAAATACTCGTACTTAGCGACCATCATTTCCAATGTCTCGAGGGCTTTGTCCAGCTGACCACACTTCCAGTAGGCAATACCCAGATCCTGCTCGGCATACTTCAGCAGCATGGGCTGTACGTTTTTCATAGCAACGATGCGCTGGAAAATATCCAGAGCAGGCTCATAAACACCGTCCCGCAGCAGGTCAAGACCATAGGCCAGCATAGCATGAACACACTTGGTGTTATGGTTGATGGCGAAACGGTACAGAGCGTGGGTAAACTTGGGCTGCTTGAGGAAACCGTCCAATAGATAGCCGGTCCAGCCCACTGCAGTGCCCAGATGGGTTACATACAGAATCAGACCATAGGCCAGCATAATTAAAAGCCACCAGCCAAAGGATACCTTAAAAACGATACAAGCCACGATAATGGTTAATGTGATAAGCAAATAGGGATGTTTGTTGATAAATTTATTCATGGGGAAACCTCCTTTTGCAAATTTGAATTGCAAAGAATATCATATCACGAGAAGCTGTAGGATTCAAGAAAAATTTTATCAAAAAACAGTGCAAAACTGGCAGAAGTTTGCTATAATGAAAGTAACGTAAGGCGATAGGATGTAAAGGAGGTTTTTATAATGAAAGTAAGCGAAATCCAGGCAGTGTTGGGCGCCAAAATCTTTAACGAAGTAGACGAAGAATTGGAAGTGGATTATGGCTACAGCTGCGACTTAATGAGTGATGTTCTGGCTTTTGTACAGAACAATGATGTACTGCTGACCGGTACGGTCAATCCGCAGGTGGTGCGCACATGCCAAATGGTTGATATTCGTGTGATTGTATTTGTGCGTGCGAAGGAACCTTCAGCAGAAATCATTGAACAGGCGACGGATGCGGGCATTCTCCTGATGGGAACCCACCACTCCATGTATTCAGCCAGTGCGCTGCTGTATGAGGCAGGACTTCCTGGAGAGGAGATCGAAAATGATTTTTAAGTATCAGGTAGATGCGGCTGCTCCTGAGCTGGCAGGCAGAGCTTCGACTGAGTTTAAGAGCGTGTTAAAGCAATTGGGAGTCAATGCAAAGATTATTCGCAAGATCTCCATTGCCATGTACGAGGGTGAGATTAATATGGTCATCCATGCCAATGGCGGCGAAATCACCTGTACAGTGGATGAAAAGCAGATTGAAGTGGTGATGGCGGACTCCGGTCCGGGAATTCCGGATTTGGATCTGGCGATGACTGCAGGTTGGTCCACCGCTTCTCAGGAAGCACGGGAACTGGGCTTTGGTGCGGGTATGGGTATGCCCAATATGAAGCGATTCAGTGATGAAATGGACGTGAAGACCAAAGTGGGAGTGGGCACCACTCTGACATTGAGATTTAATTTATAAGGAGGGGATACGTATGAATGCAACATCTGTCACACTGTTGGCAGAGCGCTGCGTAGGCTGTACCACATGTATCAAACGGTGTCCCACGGAAGCCATACGAGTGCGGGACGGACGAGCCCATATTATAAAGGAAAGATGTATTGACTGCGGCATGTGTATCCGGGTATGTAAGCATAAGGCCAAGGTTGCAGTGACCCGGAAACTGGACGAGATTCTGGAAAGTCCATATAAGTTAAAGGTGGCATTGCCGCCTCCGTCATTATACAGTCAGTTTGAAGGGAACAGAAATGTGAATCGTATTTTGACGGCGCTGCGCAAGATCGGTTTTGATGAAGTGGTGGATGTGGCCATGGGAGCGGAGATTATTACCGCGGCCACGAAACAATTTATCGAAGAGAACCCCCGCAGTGAAATCGAAGGTCCTTGGATTTCTTCTGCCTGCCCGGCCATTGTGCGGTTAATCCAAAACCGTTTTCCGTCGTTGATCGACAATATTATTCCGCTGATTTCTCCTATGGAGACGGCGGCACGCATTGCCCGGGAACATTTTATGGAGCAAGGTTATAAAGATGAAGAAATCGGTATATTTTTTATCACACCCTGTCCTGCAAAGGTGGCGGAGGTGTGGAATCCCCGCATGGTGGAAAAATCCGCGGTAACCGATGCGGTGTCTATGCATGAGGTGTTTTATAAGATCCGGCCGTTTATAAAGAATATCCCGGAAGAAGAAATCCAGGTGCTGCAGCTGTGCAGTGCAGAAGGGATCCGTTGGGCCAATATCGGCGGCGAAAGCGAAGGCTTGGGATTGAAGGATGTGCTGGCGGTGGATGGAATTGATAATGTAATCGAAGTACTGGATCAAATCGAAAATGGCGTGATCCAGCGTGTGGAGTTTGTGGAAGCCAACGCTTGTACCGGCGGTTGTCTTGGTGGGCCTTTGGCGGTGGAGAACCCCTTTAGCGCGAAAACTCGTATGAAGAAGGTGCTGCGGCGCAATGAAAATCCCCGGTGTAATGAGGCGATTATGGGGAAGTCGGTGCCGGTGGAAGCTGAAAAAGAAATTGAAGATCTGGATAATCTGCAGCTGAGTTCCAACATGCAGGATGCGCTGCGCATTATGAAAGAACGGGATGCCTTGGTGGAGAAACTGCCCAAGATCGACTGCGGTGCCTGTGGTGCGCCGTCCTGCTTCGCCTTTGCTCAGGATGTGGTGTGTGGTGAAGTGGATGTGGACAATTGTATATTCTTGCTGAAAAATCGCATGCATGAAAAGGAGGAAGAATGAGATGGTAGTTCGAGATTTCTTGGAGTTGGAGGATCTGAAGCTGATTTTGGAGGGTGACCTGGATGCAGAGGTGACCGGAGGTTACATGGGAGATTTGCTGAGTGTAGTTATGGGTGAGGCAGATGAAGGCCAGGCCTGGATTACCATTCAGAGTCATGTAAATATCGTGGCAGTAGCATCCTTGAAGGGGGTCCCGGTGATTATCATTGCCCAGGGCTTTGAACCGGATGAAGAGACCTTGGAATCCGCCAAAGAAGAAGGTATTACCCTGCTGGGGACAGATCTGGATTCTTTCTCCATCGCTAAGAAGCTGATTTTGGAGAAGGGCTTATGATGAAGGAGTTGTCTCTCCATATTCTGGATATTGGAGAGAACAGTGTCCGTGGAGACGGGAAAAATATTACCATCGAGGTGCTGGAGGATCTGCAGCAGGACACGCTGGTGATTCGTATTGTGGATGATGGTCGGGGCATCCCTCCGGAAATGCTGAAAACCATCAAAAATCCCTTTACCACCAGCCGAACCATGCGTAAGGTGGGCCTGGGCATTCCATTTCTCAATGACACCTGTATGATGTGCGGCGGCAAGCTGGACATTCAGAGTACGGTGGGTGTGGGAACCACAGTGACTGCCAGGATGCAGCACAGTAATATTGACCGTCCGCCTTTGGGGGATGTGCCGGCAACGCTGATGACATTGTTTGCTTCCCATCCCGAAATCTGCTTTACATATCACTACAGTTGGCGGGATAAAGAGGGAAATGGGGACGAATTTGAGATCTCCACACAGGACTTGGATGAGATCCTGGAGGGAGTTCCTTTGAGTACCCCCAGTGTGTATGTGTGGGTGCAGGAATTCCTGGCCGATAACATGAAAGCGGTACGGGGTGAAGGTGAATGATCCGTCATAATTTTTCATGGAATAAATTGAAAAGTAAAAAAAGATTGTTTACTTTTTGGCAATTCTTTGATATACTAGTAATGTTAGGGAGTCTCTCCATTTGCACGGAGGGGAGGAGGCCGAAATGAGGATTTTATGTGACCTGCATATGCATTCGGCCCTTTCGCCATGTGCACTGGAAGAAATGTCACCTAACAATATGGTCAATATGGCATTGCTGCAGGAGCTGACTGCCATTGCCGTAACCGATCACAATTCCTGCCGTAATGCGGCGGCTGTGATGGAAGCGGCAATGGGTACAGGTCTGGTGGTGGTGCCGGGGATGGAAGTGCAGACCCGAGAAGAAGTACATATGGTAACACTTTTTCAGAATCTTGAGGATGCACTGGCCATGCAGGAGGAAGTCTATGCGGCTCTGCCGGATATGAAAGCCCCTGCAAAGATTCGTAACAAGCAATTAATTCTGGATTGTGAAGATGAAATTATCGGTTATGAAGACAAGCTCCTGGGGTTTTCCTGTTCCATGACTCTGGAGCAAGTGGTGGAGCGCACGGCGGTGCATCACGGGCTGGCGATTCCCGCCCACATTGATCGTAAGAGCTGTTCTATTCTTTCCAATCTGGGGTTTATTCCGGAAAATCTGTATTTTCCGGTGTTGGAACTTTCGATGTACGCAGATCGGGTTCGCTATGAAGGGAAATATCCCAATCAGCGGCTGATTTCGGCATCGGATGCCCATGAGCTGGGCTTTGTGGGTATGGCACCCAGCGAGATTCGTGTAGAGACGGTCTCGGCCCATGGGATCCTGAAGGCGTTGAGCCAAGGGAGAGTGTAACCTATTTTTCGGCGTCAGCCGATGGAAAAATATTTTAGGAGGTAATGTAAAATGGCATGTAATTGTGCTAATGGTGCGGATAAAGAAAAATATGCAGCGCTTGACGCGTTTATTGATTCTTTGCCCAGTACCAACGGAGAACTGATCCGCGTACTTCATACGGCTCAGGGAATTTTCGGCTATCTGCCGAGAGAGGTTCAGATCCATGTTGCCAAGAAGCTTGACGTTCCGGTATCTAAGGTATACGGCGTAGTTAGCTTCTACTCTTTCTTCAGCATGAAGCAGAAGGGTAAGTATGATGTATCCGTATGTATGGGTACCGCATGTTACGTTCGTGGTGCTGAGGAAGTTCTGAATGAACTGAAGAAGCAGCTGAACATTGAAATCGGTGACACCACTGCCGATGGTAAGTTCTCTCTGAGAACTCTGCGCTGTGTTGGTGCTTGCGGTCTGGCTCCCGTTGTAATGATCGGTGAGAAGGTATATGGCCGCGTAACACCCGATATGGTTGCTGAC
>JAFUJY010000107.1 GCA_017467985.1 Bacillota bacterium | reverse complement strand
TAAAGTGTCCCCAAAAGTCATCCTGTACCTTCACCTGCTCCATAGGAATACTATAAGTAAATTCTGCTTTTTTCATACGAATCACCATCCCTTTCTTTGTTTAAGACCAAATCCAGACCATCATCTCTCCCTTTTGACGATTGGCCCAAGTATAATAAGGAACCCAGCACAGCGGCTTTTCCTCGTACTGAGGAGTTTCTTCTGTATAATACAATTCATCCCGCTCTTCTGCAAAGCGCTTTCCCATGGCACGAATTGTAACGATGCCTCCCAGCAGATCTTTTTCTTCCTGCACTTCATATTGGGCATCTTTGCTTACCCGAATTCGATGCAGTTCCTTTCCATTATCCACCTCTTCCAGACAAAATACAACCGGGCCCCGCATCAATGCCAATTTCCCAACATTTTCCCGTACTCTGGGATTGGCCCGGATCAACTCCGGCTTCATCTCCAGATCCAGGATGATCACATCCCCTTCGTTCCACTGCTTTTGGATATAAACATATCCATCCTTCTCACAGCCTGCAGGGTTGATGTGATATTGCCTGCACCATCCCGGAATACGAAGGGCAAACTCCCATGTACCGGCACTTTCCACTGTCAGCTTGATCTGCCCGTTCCAGGGATATTCCGTTTCCACACTAAAGCTTAATCCATCCTCCAGTTGTACTCGGCTATTCATAAACAAATCCACAAAGATCTGATTTCCTTGCCGACGGTAGGTATAATCCGGCAGTGAACTTAACAACCGTGCCAAATTGGGCGGGCAGCAGGGACAGCCAAACCAACGCTGCCGATGCAGCTTAATGTGGCACTTACCTTCATCTTTTTCACTGGCTTCCGGCACCGCTTCCAGCGGATTTACGTAAAAGAAACGCCTTCCATCCAAGTCCATACCACTGATCACGCCATTGTACAAGGCTCTTTCCATCACATCTGCATATTCACTTTTATTTTCTAGTTTTAACATACGGCTGGCAAAAAAGACCAGTCCGATGGAAGCGCAGGTCTCCGCATACACCGTATCACTGGGCAAATCATAATCATATGTAAACACTTCACCATATTTTGAAGAACCGATTCCACCCGTAATATACATCCGCCGGCGGGTCAGGTTATTCCATAATCTTTTGACCGCCTGGTACAGTGACTCGTCCCCTGTTTTTCTCGCCAGATCCGCCATGGCACTGTATAAATACACTGCCCGCACCGCATGGCCTTCCGCCTGGATTTGCTCCCTGACCGGCTTGCCCGCCTGATAATACTGATAACCCACAGAGGTATTCGCCCAGACATTGGACTTGCCGGGAAAACGCTCCTCTTCGAAATATAACGGAGACTGACCTCTTTGGTTCACAAAATATTCAGCTAAACGCAAATATCTTTCCTCTCCTGTTATATCATACAACTTCACCAGGGCTAACTCAATTTCTTCATGTCCGGGATACCCATGGCATTTTCCTTCTTCTGCACCAAAGTGTTCGGCCAGAAGATCCACATACCGCCGAACCCCATTTAAGAACGTGTCCTTTCCCGTTGCCCGGTAATGGGCCACTGCAGCCTCGATCATATGCCCCGCTGCATACAATTCATGGTTATTTTGAAGATCAGTCCACCGCTTCTCCAGGCCATTCAAAATATAATAAGTATTTAAATAGCCATCCGGCTGCTGGGCACTGAGGATTAAGTTTGTCACCTCATCCAAAGTCTGCTCCAACTGTGCATCCGGATGATGGATCAATGAATAGGACGCAGCCTCAATCCACTTGCAGATATCGCTGTCTTGCGCCGCTCGTCCACCAAACTGTCCCGTCTCTTTCCCGGAGGCAATTCGAAAATTCCGCAGACAGTAACTGGGGGTATTACCTTCAATCCTGTCATTCAGCGCTTCCCACTGGTAGGGAATCAGCTTATTACGTGCCAGCTCCATAAAATGCAGCCAAAAACCATCCTTCACCCGTACATTTTCCATTTTTATTTTCTCTATAGACATCCCAATGACCTCCCATAGATTTTTCTCATCTATTACTACTATAATATATACTTTTTCTTCCGTCAAGTCTAATTTTCAAACCATTTGGATGTCCATTTCTGCCAAAGTTCCACCAGCCAGAATCGAAATTTCACTTCTTCTCCCTGTTCTTCTTCCCAACTGCTTTCACCATACTCCGGGAATAGCATACACCACCAGTTATGTCCATCCCCTGGACCAAGGACAATTCGCAGCGTATCATACTCCCCTGCCGGGACAATCTGCCCTTCGGTATACCGGGTTGGAAATGACTCCACACCAAAGGAAATCGTCACCGGTACACCGCTGACTGTTCGCGCAATCTGCTGCAGGCCTGCCAAATTCTCCTGGATCCGTAAACGCAGCTGCATTTTATTATAGGTATCTGCCTGCAGTCTCTCCAGGCGGTCCTGAATCGCCATCTTCTCCCGGCCTTTCATGGCCTGTGCCTCCGGCGTATTTTCCGAGGCCACTACATGTACACGGACCATCTCCTCTGCCAGCTCCGCTTGGGTCTGCACCCCTGCTGCCAGCTGACTCATGGCAGTAATGCCCAATGCAAAGGCCAAAATCAACAACCAGCGTTCCCACTTTTTTTCCTGTATCAGAAAATAAACCCGGTCCAAATAATGCATCATGACGATTCTCCCCTTCCTTACACGATTCATCATGGACCATTCTCACAAAAATATTCATTCCAAAGAAAAAAACTTGAATCTAAAAATTTTTTGAGTATAATAGTATATTGAGGAGATATTTCATGTTAGGAGGTATATCGTGATCGTACCGTTGACTATTCGTAATATAACGCTGGGGGAGGGACGCCCCAAAATTTGCGTACCTTTAACTGCCAAATATATGGACGAATTGGCCGTTCAACTGCAGCAGCTGCAGTCTTCCCACTATGACCTGGTGGAATGGCGGGTGGATTTTCCGGAATCGGATGGGGATTTTGCCCCTATGTATGAGCTGATTCGCCAATCCATCGGCAATGCCCCTCTGCTGGCCACGTTCCGTACCGCCAATGAAGGCGGACAGCGAAATCTATCCAACAGCGCCTATCTGGCTCTATACCAGAAACTGTTAACCCTGGGCGTGGACCTGATCGATGTGGAATGGCAAAAAAGTCTGGGCTTGATTCAGCAATTGATTCAGGAGGCCCATCTTCACGGCGCCCACGTCATCCTCTCCAACCATGATTTTACTAAAACTCCCCCCAAGGATGAAATCATCCGCCGACTGACTTCCATGCAGGACATGGGCGGCGACCTGTTAAAGATCGCAGTCATGCCCCAAAGCAAGGCCGATGTGCTCACTCTGCTGGACGCAACCCAGGAAATGGCTGAGCTCTATGCCCGCCGTCCTCTGATCACCATGTCCATGGGAGCACTGGGTGCTGTTAGTCGTCTCTGCGGATATTTCAGCGGCAGTGCCTTAACCTTTGGCACCGCCGGTGCCTCCTCTGCCCCCGGCCAAATGGATGCCAATACTATGAAGCCGATTCTGGAACTACTGGGTTCCATTCAATGAGGTATTTATGAAAAAAATTTTAATGATTACAACCGGCGGTACCATTGCATCCCGCCATACTGCCAACGGTCTGGCACCTATGATCAGCGCCAGAGAAATGTTAGAATATGTTCCTGAAATCAACAACTTCTGCATTCCGGACACGCTGGAAGTCTTTAAGGTGGACAGTACCAATATCACTCCCGATCACTGGCTGCGTCTGGCCTCTGCCATCGAAGAGCATTACGAACAGTATGACGGTTTTGTCATCTGCCACGGCACCGATACCATGGCCTATACCGCCGCCATTTTATCCTATCTGATCCAGAATTCACCTAAGCCCATCGTGATTACCGGTGCACAGCGTCCCATCGACCTGATCAACACCGATGCCAAGAGCAATTTGACGGATAGCTTCTTATATGCTTCCTCGCCCCAAAGCTGCGGTGTGCAGATCGTATTTAACGGTGAAGTGATTCTGGGTACCCGGGCCAAAAAGACCCACAGCAAAAGCTACAATGCCTTTTCCAGCATCAATTATCCCCATCTGGCCGTGATTCAGGAAGGTCGAATCATTCGTTACATTCCTCAGGAACCGGCAGATCACCCCACCTTCTATCATTCTCTGAATTCTAACGTTTCTATTTTGAAGTTGATTCCGGGAATGAGCTGCGGTGTCCTCTCCTATATGTTGGAGCATAGTGATGCGGTTATCCTGGAAAGCTACGGCTTGGGTGGACTGCCTGCCAGTCCGGATTACCCCTTCCGAGAGGAACTGGCCAATTGGGTAGGCCGCAACAAGACGATTGTCATGACCACCCAGGTTCCCAACGAAGGCAGTCACATGAGGATCTACCAGGTAGGACAAACTGCCAAGGAAGAGTTCAAATTGCTGGAAGCCTACGACATGACGGTGGAATCCGTGGTTTGTAAGCTGATGTGGATTCTGGCCCAGACCACCGATCCTGCCCAAGTTCAAAAGATGTTCTATCAGCCCATCGCCCAGGATTTATTATTCCTGAGCGCCGACTATTAATTACACGGAGGTTTTATCATGGGAGGTTTTTTTGGAGTTGCATC
>JAFUJY010000106.1 GCA_017467985.1 Bacillota bacterium | reverse complement strand
GTACGCCAATCACACTGGATAGCGTAATCTTTTCCTTAAAAATCACGATGGAATACAACCAAGACAATACCAGCACGCCACCATTATTCACCGTATACACCACTGTTGCCTTCATCTGATTCAAGACTACCACCAGCAGATTAATCGCCGTTGCAGCACTGAACAGACACAGTAACAGTGGTATGATGCTGTGACGGTCCAGCTTAAACGCCGCCAAAGTGTGTCCTTTTTCTTTGCGTTTCAGCTGCAAAGCGGCAATCACGCCCATAACCCCAAATGTGATCATAACCATCTCGTTGCTCTGGTCTGCGCTGAAGGCATCCTGCACCTTCAGGAGTACACTGTACATTCCATTGCATACAAACAAAAGCAAGCACATAACATAATAAATCAGGGGTGTCCCTTTAAGCTGAATCCCTTCAATATTCATCGCTACGCAGGCCAGCAGCATAACCCCAATCCCTGCAATCTGCAATATGCCAATGGAATCCCCCAGCACAATAACACTATATAGACTCGGCAGCAAAAGGCCGCCAAATAACTGAATCACATTAACAAAGGCATAGGATCCCAGAGCACTGGCCTTGATCAGACAAGTATTGTAGCCCAGTAATGCCACTGCATTCAGCAGACCAATTAAAATCGTCCCCCAGGATGGATCAAAAACAAAACCATTATTGACCCATGTGAAAATTGTAATAAAAATTCCTTCAAATACGCAAAACACCGGCGTGGCCAAGTCTTTTCGACCCGAATATCGATCGGAGAACAACTTGCAAAACAGCGTCTGAAAACTGTATAAAACCGGTACAATGACCAGCAATAACGCTCCCATTATGTATTCCTCCCCTTAAAAATGATCTGCATGGCTGACCCACAGCAGCAGCGGGAACCATCCACGGGGATACTGTTCCTGTTCCGTCACAGGGAAAAGGTTAAACATCATATTGGGATCCGGCATGGGATTGTCGCAATTTTTCTCCACAGTGACACTTCCACCATGAACAGCCACATGATAGGGACCCACCTGGGCATCTCCGTCCCCTGCCTTTTGTACGGTCAAACTCCAGCGCAGGACATTTTCCCAATTCAGTGCCTGGATCATCGCGCTCCAATGCAGCTGACAACCACCCACAGAACCCACTTCCTTAATGGCATCCTGATCATACAAGGGCTTACCCACACCCACCGATTTAACACCAAATTTCTTCATATAAGCGGACATGGCCTGCAGATATTTTCCCTGGGGCAGGGCACAGTCCAACCAACTGTCATGATTTTCACCGGCAACAATATAGCCGATGGTCACACCATTTTCTTTCACCGCCATCAACTGGCTGCTCCAACCGCGGCACACCACTTCAAAAGTCTTCTTGTCGTGTCCGCAAACCGGCTGCTGATTATAAATTGCATAGACTTCGTCCAGGTCAAACTCCGTGGTCACTTCCAGAGGGCTCACATAATCCCGCCCCAACACATGGCGCAGGTTGGTGGCATCCACCCGAATCCCGGCCTCCAGACATCCTTCATAATAACCGAAATACTCATAGCGCTGACGCTGACCGGTCAGCATGGCAATATCACAGTGCTGTTCCAACATGGTCTGACGAGCCATCTCCATCAGTTTGATCATGTAACCCTTGCCCCGATGATAGGGATGTACGGATACGTTACCGATAAACCCTACCTTCAGGGACAGTTCTCCATGGCACAGGGTATATATGTATACGGATACCACCGCTCGGATTTTACCCTCTTCCTGGGCACTCAAATGCACCACATCCGGCTGAGCCTGGGGCTCATACACCTTAGGAAGCAACTTAATAAAATCATGGGGCCGACTGTTGGCACTAAACACATAATTAATAAAATCAATCAAATCCGGATCATTGTGCTGCTGAATAATTTTGTACTCTATCATTTTTTATTCCCTCCTGAGGTATAGGCCGCTGCGGCCATGTTGTGAATTAAGTGACGGAACCGATAAATCGCTTCGCTGTCCCGGCTGGGATGCACTCGATTGGTGAGCAGCACCACATACAGGCCACTCTGTGGGTCCACCGCCAAGCTGGTTCCGGTATAACCATTGTGACCGAAGCTATCCGGTCCCATCAAATCGCCAAAGAATGAAAAATTATCTTTGATCTGAAAGCCCAGGCCCCGGTGCTGATCCTGCCCCGGCGTATAATTTTGAGTGGCCAACTTCATCATGGCCCGGCTAAGATATCCGTCCCCGCCTCGGGCCAGCATCCGGCCGAACTTCATCATATCCTCCAAATTACTGAACACACCGGCGTTACCGGCCACACCCTGCATGAAACGGGCATTTTCGTCGTGTACCACACCGGTAATGTAACGCTTCAGCCCCGCATTATACTCAGTCCAGGCGATATCCTCTGTCCCACCCACGTCCAGTGCGGCGGTCAAATCCGTATAGGGACGGTATCCGGTTAATGTCATGCCCAATGGCTCAAAGACCCATTCCCGAGCCATTTCATCCAGACTCTTTCCGCCCACAATTTCCAAAATCTTTCCTAATATAATATAGCCCATACAGCTATAGACCACCTTTTTGCCCGGTGGGTTCACCAAAGGCCGCCGAAGGATACAGTTCACTGCATCCTCCGGATTTTTGATGATCATTTCCAGCTTAAAGTCCGCCTGAAAACCGCCGGTATGAGTCATTAACTGATAAATGGTGACGTCCTTCTTATACACCGGCGCCGGCATAAAATCGCCGATCTTGTCGTTCAGACGCAGCATGCCATGCTCAATCATATAAAAGGCCACCATGGTGGTCGCCATCACCTTGGTCAGGCTGGCCATGTCGTACAGCGTCCTGGCACTCACCGGCTGTCCCTCTTCGGTGATGCTCGTTTTGCCGAAGGCCGCCTGTACATAGACGCGGTTCATACTGCCGATCCCAATGGCCGCCGAAGGAAAATCTCCCCGCTCCACGGCCTGAGCAACGGTCTGTTCTATTTCTTTCCAAGTTGTCATTATCTATCACCCCAATGCCCTTTCAATCCGGCCAATTCTTCATCCGTCAAACGGCGATATGCACCGGGAGCCAAGCTTTCATCCAGCAAAAGTGTCCCCATGGACAAGCGTTTCAAATACACCACTTCTTTTCCCACGGCGTGGAACATACGCTTCACCTGGTGGAACTTACCCTCCTGAATGGTGACCTTAATCTCAGAAGTGTCCCCGCTGGCCAAGATCTCCAACTGGGCGGGCATGGCTGTAAAATCCTCGCCAATCTGCAGACCAGCCCGAAACTTCTCCACGTCTTCTTCCGTCACCCGACCTTCAATGCGGGCATAATACACCTTATCCACATGTTTTTTCGGCGACAACAGCTGATGGGCCAGCTCACCATCATTGGTAATCAGCAAAAGCCCTTCCGTATCCTTATCCAGGCGTCCCACTGGGAACAGATCCTTGCGCTTGCGCTCATCCAACAGGTCAATGACTGTCTTTTGCTTGGGATCCTCGCTGGCAGAAATCGCCCCCGCCGGCTTATTCAGCATATAATACACAAATTCTTCATAGGCCACCTTCTGACCCTTGTACAGCACCTGGGCACCCTCCGGCACCGCAAAACCGGGATCTTTAATCATCTTCCCGTCAATCACTACTTTACCGCCGCGGATGTCTTTTTTCAGATCGCTGCGGCTGCCAACACCCATGTCGGCGAGAAATTTATCTAATCGCATAGCTATATTCCTTTTTATTTAATCATGCCCCTATTATATCACACAAATCTCAGAATTCCAATTGACTCTTTGTGTTTTTCGGTCTATAATATTGAAAAAGATTATTCAAGGAGGAATATACCATGAAGATTACATCCATCCAGATCGGCGAGATTTTTGTGCCTCTGGTGACTCCTTTTAAGACTGCTCTGCGAACTGTGGAAAATGTGGAAGACATTATTATTCGCATCAATACCGATACCGACGCTGTTGGTTACGGTGAGGCGCCGCCCACCGCGGTCATCACCGGCGATACCAAGGGTTCCATCGTGACCGCTATCCGGGATTTTATTGCACCTGCCATCATCGGCATGGACGTACTGGATATCGATACCATTATGCAGCGGGTACATCGTTCTATTTTGAAAAACACCTCTGCCAAGGCGGCTGTGGATATGGCGGTGTACGATCTGTACGCCAAGTGTCTGGGTGTACCCCTGTACAAGGCTTTGGGCGGAGCTTCCGATACGGTTGAGACCGACCTGACCATTAGCGTGGATACCATCGATAAGATGGTTTCTGACAGCCTGGCCGCTGTGGCCCAGGGCTACAAAGTTCTGAAGGTAAAAGTGGGCAAAGAAGGCTTGGCAGATGTGGAGCGCATCAGGGCCATTCGTGCCGCTGTCGGCCACGATATTGCCATCCGTGTGGACGCAAACCAGGGTTGGACCGCTAAGGATTCCGTGCGCATCATCAGCAAGATGGAGGATCTGAACCTGAACATCGACCTGGTGGAGCAGCCTGTTAAGGCCCACGACCTGGCAGGTATGCAGTACGTTACCCAGCATACCTTTACCCCCATTTTGGCGGATGAAAGCGTATTCTGCGCCGAGGATGCCATCAAGATCATCCAGATGGGCGCTGCCGACCTGATCAACATTAAGCTGATGAAGACCGGCGGTATCTACGAAGCCCTCAAGATCTGCAGCATCGCTGAGATTTACGGCGTGGAATGTATGATGGGATGTATGCTGGAGAGTAAGATCTCTGTCAGTGCCGCAGCTCATTTGACCGCTGCCAAGTCCATCATCACTCGTGCAGACCTGGACGGCCCCGGTCTGTGCAAGATTGACCCCTACACCGGCGGCCCCATTTATAAGGAAAACCTGATCCATATGACCGATGCTCCCGGTATTGGCATCACTGAGGTGCCCGGTTTATGATTCGCAACATTATCTTTGACATCGGCATG
>JAFUJY010000105.1 GCA_017467985.1 Bacillota bacterium | reverse complement strand
AGTATATGGTGCTATTCCTTGTGGCGGTGATAATGAGAGTATATATATGCTCTTTAGAGGATCAGACGACTGCATTATGCAAGCATATATGATACAAATTCCATTGTCTGAAGATGCAGAACCCATTATTATGTGGAAAGAAGAACGAAAAATAAATTGATATGTGGAGTGATAACTATGTCATACGATTTTACCTGTTTATCCAACGCTCGTACATTTGCTTTTTCACCTGAGAATCCGGACGGCAAGGTTTCCGGCGGCAGCCAGGGGACATATTTGGAGAAACGTCGGCCATTGATATTTATCGAGCCGGGAGAAACGATTACCATTATGGATACAGATGGTCCCGGTATAATTGAGAGTATGTGGTTCGGCGGTTTTACTCCCTGGGACTTTGTGATTAGAATTTACTGGGATCATCAGGAGTATCCTTCGGTGGAAAGCCCTATGAGTGCCTTTTTGGGTTATCCATTCTATAACCATGTGACCGATGTAAATGGTAACTTCCCAACACTTAATTCAGCCATGTTTTTGGTAACGCCCTGCAGAGGAATGAATAGTTATTGGAAGATGCCCTTTAAGAAGCATTGTCGGATTACCGTTGAGAATCGACATCCTTCCCAGCGCACCAAGATTCACTATACGATTATCGGAGAGTATCGGGAGCTGCCTGAGAATAGTCTGTATTTTTGTGCGTCTTATCGTCAGGCACGGCCTGTCCCACAGGATCGGGAGTATACGGTTATTGACGGGATTAAAGGTGCGGGCCATTTTGCCGGTTTGACCTTGGGAATTGGTCTGGCTGGAGCTTCCGGATGCTGGTCTGAGGGCGAGCCTAAGATGTATATTGATGGTGAAAAATATCCTTCCATTAATTATACCGGGCTGGAGGATTATTTCGGCGGCTCCTTTAACTTTGGGGACTGTGACCCTGCCATGGGCCATTATCAGACCTATTCCGGCCTATATATGGGGATGTATGCGCTCTTCGGCGGAGCCGGAGGAAAGGAGAGCCGCAGCACCAATATGATGCCGCGGGTGATGCTTTATCGTTGGCATCAGCCGGATCCTATTCGCTTTACAAAAGAGTTTAAGATGACACTTCAGTCCATTAACTTTTCGCCCTATGGCAACCAGGTGCGGCACGACGATTATGTGACGGTGGCCTACTGGTATCAGACACTGCCCACATCGCCCCTGGCCCCGCTGCCAAGTCCGGGAGAGGTGGATTTGACGTAAAAAACGGGTCATTATTGTCCGGGTTCTATGCGTTAGCACAGCCAGGTGGACAATAATGACCCTTTCTTAATCTTACTCGCTAATCTTCATTCCGGCCAGTTCTGCCAGCTTGCGGATGCTTGCCTTGGAAACCTTCTTGCCGTTATAATCTACCAGATCCTCCATCTCGCCGGTGAAAATGTCGGCGGGCTGATACTTACGCAGGATGATGGTGTCACCCTCGGTAAAGATTTCAAGATTATCGCCGGGGGCAATATCATATGTATTACGGATCTCCTTAGGAATAACCAGACGGCCCAGATCATCCACCTGTCGAACAATACCTGTTGCTTTCATGTAAAAATACCTCCTTAATTGTCAATATATGGATATATTATAACAGAAATGTCATGAATTGTCAATAACTGGAAACATTTTCAGAATGTGGAATTTTTTGTTTCCGGGCTCATATGGATATTGAGAAAAGCAAAAAGGGTGGAATGGCACTGTGCTGAATAAGATTTGGGCAGGGATGATTCTGCTGGCAGTGATTACGGCGGCCTTTACAGGGAATATGAGTGCCCTGGGGACGCAGTTTATCAGTTCGTCGGAAGAAGCCGTCTCTATTATATTAACTTTGCTGGGAGTTGTGGCGTTGTGGACGGGACTTATGGAAATTGCGGAGGATTCCGGCTTGATGAAAAAGTTAACCCGGGGGATGCGCCCGGTTTTACGTTGGCTGTTTCCGGACATCCCGGATGGGCACCCGGCGGGCCAACACATCAGTGCCAATTTTGTGGCCAATCTTTTTGGTTTGGGCTGGGCAGCCACACCTCCGGGCCTGCTGGCCATGGAGAGCCTGTCGGATTTGAATCGGCACAGCAAAACTGCCAGTAATGCCATGTGTACATTTATGGTGGTGAATATGTCTTCGCTGCAGTTGATCCCCATTAACATGATTGCATACCGCAGCCAATATGGCTCGGCGAACCCCTCGATGATTGTAGCGCCGGCTCTAATTGCAACGATTTTCTCTACGGTGGTTGCTGTTATTGCTGCCAAGCTGATGGAGAAATACTGGCCATGATGAAGCTGGTTACAATGATGTCAGATCTTATGATTCCGCTGATATTTGTAGGGATTATTACATATGGTTTGCTGCAGCGGGTCAACGTATTGGAGAGTTTTTTCAAAGGGGCTCTAAAGGGCGTAAAAGTCGTTTTTGACATCTTTCCCACCTTCCTTAGTCTGGTAGTCGCAGTTGGGGTTTTCCAGGCTTCTGGGGCCTTACAAGTGCTCACAGGGCTATTGCAGCCGGTGGGGGAGGCGATACACATGCCATCCCCGCTGATTCCCATTGCCATGACCAAATTTATCTCCTCATCGGCCTCCACAGGACTGGTGTTACAATTGTTTAAGGACTACGGTCCGGATTCGCTGGAGGGCATCATGACCTCCATTATGATCGGTTCCACAGAGACCATTTTGTATACCATGTCCGTTTACTTTTCGGCGGCAAAGGTGGAGAAGACTCGTTACACCCTGCCGGGCGCAATCATTTCCAATCTGGCGGGAATCGGTGCCAGCGTTATGATTGCCCACTGGATGATGAATTAATTTTATATTATATCTTGCATGAATGACAAAAATTCGGTATAATAGTACCATGTCAAATTAAATCACTAAGGAGTAAGAGTATGTCTCAGAACAAGATTATAAATGGTGAATTAAACGAGTTTGTGCAGTGGTATGATGAGGATGGCAAGATCATTAATGCCAGTGACGGTGGTATCATTTATGTGGATGGTACCTATTACTGGTATGGTTTGGCTCTGCGTCCGCTGCCCAACCGTCCGGGAGCTGAGGGTGGTCAGGTTACCACCAAGGGGGTGGTAATGTATTCTTCTAAGGATTTGTATCACTGGAAGAATGAAGGTGTTATTTTAGCCTGTTCCGATGACCCTGAGAGTGAACTGTATGCGCCCATGCGTTTCGAACGTCCTAAGATTCACCGCAATCCCAAGACCGGCAAGTTCGTGCTGTGGTGTCATTTTGTAAAGTATCCCGGCAACCACGGTTTTACGGAAGGAACTGCTGAAGCCGGTGTAGCAGTATGCGATACGGTCAATGGTCAGTATCAGTGGCTGGGGCATTGCCGTCCCATCGATGATAATGGACTGGTGCGGGATTGTACAGTATACCAGGACAGTGACGGTAGTGCCTATTATATTTTTGACCGTCAACAGGCAAAGGATGATCGCTGCCAGCACATTGTCAAGTTGAGCGACGATTATTTGTCCTGTACCAACGAATATCGCCGTATTCAGGAAGCCTTCTGGAGGGAAGCTGCCGCGGTTGTACATCATGATGGCTATTATTATATGATTACATCCGGTCTGACTTCCTGGCGATTTAATCAGGCAAAATATTTCCGGGCTAAGAATCTGTTTGGTCCCTGGGAGGATATGGGAGACCCCTGTATCGGTGATGACGATCATCTGACATT
>JAFUJY010000104.1 GCA_017467985.1 Bacillota bacterium | reverse complement strand
TTTTTGCGGGGAGACAGGGCCTCGGCACCAAAGGGCTGGGAGGAGAAGAGGGTAGGGTCAAAGGATTGACGATTTTCCCGGGCTAAAATGCGACGCAGACCGGATTGGTCATAGGCTTCATCAATGAGCTGCTGCTGCAGACAATGACACTTTTGATAATTCACATAACCGGTATCTTTACAAATGGGACAGGTATAGTGTATTTCCATGTAATCCGCAGGGTACCCGACGGATGAGAGCAAAGCCTTCTTTTGCTGCTGCAGTTCTTCGGTGCGGCTGCGCAAAGCTGCGATGGCCTGTACCGGATCATGACCGTGGATCAAATAAGAACGCATGGCATTGAGACCGAAGGATTCCATTTCGGTGTCGATGGCGCGCACTTGGGGAAGACGTTGATAGACTTCCTGAACACACTGGTCTTTACGCTGCTCCGCTTGGGTGCGGCGAATATCATATTGCTGCAGAATCTCCTGCAGTTTGGTATCGGAAATGGGCATAGGGATTCCTCCAAATGTAATAAAGGGACACAGATGAAATATAGGTTAATTCTCTTTAAGGGCGGCCAGTTCCTGTTCCAGCTCATCGTAGTCCACATCACTGCGCTGGGTATAATTAAGGAAGGCGTTTTTGGTACGGGGAGCCTTGGTACGGGACGGACCTTCTTTTGACAGAGCTGCCTGCTGCTGTTCATAAGCTGTGTCCGCACCCTGAAGGGCGGTTAAAGTATGTACTCCCTTGGCATGCCAGTCGGAAAGGATGCCTTCAACATAGGGAAAACTGGGAGTTTTAATCCGATCCATGGTACGGCGGCAAGCCTCCAGGATCATTTCCATGGACATTTGATATTGGCTTATCCAGCGATCGAAAGTGCTGCAGTCATCGTCGGTGGGATAGCGTCCCAGGCCTAAGGTCTTCATAATGGGACGATATACATCCAAGCGCTTGATATACATCTGAGCCTGAGCCACGTTCTGGATGCCTTGATCCGCCCAGTCCTGAACCACACGTTCCATATAACGCAGATCTCGATGACCGTTGCGTACACAATACTGGATCAAGTACTCGATCACATCCAGAGGAAGGCGGTAGTAGTCATAGAAACTGTACAAAGTGGAGAGATTGGGCTGGGACAGAACTTGTCCCAAGTACTGAGAAGCGATGGAGAACAGATGCTGGATCTGAGGTTCGCGACTATAGATGCTGAGCTCATCGGGAGAATAGGTGGGCTTTTGCTCTACACGGATGACTTTAGCAGCCGGAGAAGCAGAGGGACGGACCTCGGGAGTAGGCTTAGGCTCTCCACCGGAAGGCGGAGGGGTGGTGCCATCCAAGAATAACAATTCCACACTGTCTCCCCGATGGACCAAACGCAGCAGTCCCTTTTCCTGCCAGTAGCGCAGCGCTTCCAGTACATCGGACTCGATCATAAAAAGGGTATCAGCGGCACTGCGGGAAGTGATGCTGGCGCCGGGATGCATGCTGTAGTGGAGAAAGTAAAGATAAACTTTTACATAAGCCCCGTTAGCTGCAGGCATGTACTGCAGCAAAAAGGTGTCGGATACGGGAGTATATGAAGAGCGCACTGAGGGCGAAAAGGAAATTACGGGCATAAAAAGAGCCTCCTTGTGTAAATAAGGGACACATCTGCGTGTGTCCTGATGGTATTTGACCGGATGTATTGTGCAATGCCGAAGGGCATCGGAGCTTTTGTTTCCAATCATTTTAGGTGTGTCCCTATTATAACTTATTTTTTCGTTTTTGGGAAGAGGGGAGATATGCACCGCCCTTTTTGGAAAAGTAATCCACATCGATGTGGATAAGTGGAAAAATATTGTAAAAGCTAGTAAATATGCGGCTTTGCGGGGTTAAAAATGTCCACATCGTAAAAGGGGATATCCCCGAGATTACAATGTGGACAATGTGGATAACTTACATGGAAAGCAGGTTTTCCCCGATAATTACTACATCTCCGGCACCCATAGTTATCAACAAATCTTGTGGACAACATTTTTTTAATAAAAATTTTTGAATTTCTTCAAAGGAGCCAAAGTAGTATGCGTCTTTGCCTTGGGCCAACAATGCGTTGGTGATATCCCGGGAGTGAATGTCACCGGGATCGGTTTCGCGGCTGGCAGAATAGATATCAGCCAGTATAATGTGATCGGCTAGAGACAGGGCTGAGACAAAATCATCGAAAAAGGCCTTGGTGCGACTGAAGGTATGGGGCTGGAATACCACATAAAGCTCTCTCTGCACCACATCCCGAGCGGCCGTCAATGTGGCCTTCATTTCTGTGGGATGATGGGCGTAGTCATCGATAATGGAGAAACCATTGACAGACCCTTTATACTCAAACCGCTTTTTCGGTCCACGATATTTTTCCAGACCGGAGCGGATTTGCTCAAAATCCACACCCAGCCACAAGGCTGCGGCAACAGCACAAAGCGCATCAAAAACAAGATGAGTGCCGGGCACATGTAAGGTTAGACGGCCCAGATTCTGTCCTTTGTAAATGCAGTCAAAACTATTGCCCAGATGATCCGGGGTGGAACGGACTTCGGCGGCCACCACATCGGCAGCAGTGTCGTTTAAAGAGACGGTGATCAGATTCTTGTCATAATGGGGGAAAAGTCCCAGCGCCTCATGATTCAGCACCAGACAACCACCATCCTTGATGCCATCGGCATATTTGCGGAAGGACTCCACCATACGCTCGTAAGTTCCGAAATAATCCAGATGCTCAGCCTCCACATTGAGGATGATACCCACCTGGGGGTGGAAGTGCAGAAAACTGTCACAATATTCGCAGGCCTCTGCAATGAAATAAGGAGAGTGACCGATGCGATAGTTGCTCTGCAGATTCTCAAGAATACCACCGATGGTAATGGTGGGATCCTTCTCCGTTTCCATAAAAATATAGGACAGCATGGTGCTGGTACTGGTCTTGCCATGGGTACCCGCAATACCAATGGAATGTTCGTACTCATCCATCAAGTCGCCCAGCAGAACAGAGCGTTCAATGACCCGGGGAA
>JAFUJY010000103.1 GCA_017467985.1 Bacillota bacterium | reverse complement strand
TACTCCACTTTATACCACCTAATACATTCACCGGTCACTGCATCCACCACTACCGTTATGTCTCCATCATTCATAAACACCTGCCACTCATATCTCCCATTATGAACGACCAACCGACAGCGTTCTTCCACTAATTTGTATTGGTACGCCCACTTTCCTTCCTGCTTTGCCACATAACGCCTGGCTTTTTTATAAGCCTCTGTCAATGTCAACAAATCTTCCTCGCTTTTGTCTTCTACAATATCTACATCAAAAGTGCCACCCAACAACCGCCCCTCATCATCAAAGGATAGTGATGCAGACAAACCGGTAGGGACTTGCCCATCATACTCGTGCATGCTTATATCGTGCCCCGCACGCTCAAATACCACCTCTGCCCCTTCTGTCATATAATCTCCAAGATTCCATCCAAATATCTTAACTGAAAATACCTTTCTCTCTTCTTCGGTTGCAGCGACTTTCTCCGTTAATTCGCTATCCGCTTTTTTCCAGAACCGAACTAAATATCCAAGGTCCTGATCCAGCAGATATTCATAGGTCTCGTCTTCCCAACGCTGCAAATCTGCATAATACTTTCTTTCGAATTCATCTTCTGATGCCGTTGTAGTGCCTATAAATCTCATCTCTCCTTGATCAAAAAAAGCACTCACCTTTTCTTCCAGCTTTTCCCTCGGCTGTTTCTTTTCCGGCAGCTGAACTGTGGTACATCCAACTAATATGATGCATACAAGCATACAAAGTAGTATTAACTCTATCTTTTTCATACTAATATCCACCCCACCAAAAATCTTTATCTTATCCAGTCATTTCTTATAATAATCATACAACAGTTATTTTATATTGTCAAGCCCGCCTCTACCTTCTCCCTTGACGGTCGTCGCCGCATCGTGCATTATCACATTACCGATAGCGGTCTGGCTTATCTGGAACAGTTAAAAACTAAATATTGGGAATTGACGGCTGGTGTTTATGCAATACTGGATAGTACACAACACTAAACATCAAAAGTAAAAGAGGACTTCCTTCTCATGTGAGTTAGAAGTCCTCTTTCTTACACCTCAATCTCGTCCCCATCCTTGGGCAGCACGACCTGAAAGTCATACCGACCTTGCATAGCCTTCAGTCCCTCATAATTTTCGTCCATGTTCACATGGGTGACTGCCAGCACGTCCATATCAATGGTGCTCACCTTCTCTTCCAGCTCCGCTGCGGTGAAGTGGGCTCCCTCTGTCACCACCAGATCAAAATGACCCTCATAGGCAATCTTCGGGAAGTCGTCCCCCATAAAATGCATGGACATATCATTGGTAAAAAGTAGCCGCTTGCCCTCCGTTTCCACATAAAAGGCATAGGACTTGATGATAGAAGCAGGATTATTACAGGTGTGTCGGGTCTGGATGGGTATCAACTTCAAATAACCATCATCAAAAACCAAGTTTTCATTATATGCCAACATTTTCACCCGCTCTGATTCACACTGGGCGCCCGAAGCTGCGATCATGCCTTTTATCGCCAGCACCTCGTGCTGCTGGGGCGTATACAAGTTAAATTCGCTGCCCCGATAATAGTTCATGGCCAGGTCCATCAGCTGCAGCACACCCACACAGTGGTCAAAATGAAAATGGGACAAAAATACGCCCTTCACAGCCTCCACTTTTCTGCCGGTTTGGGCAAGAATATCCACCACCGGGGCCCCTGCATCCACCAAATACAGGCGACCCTGGGTCTCCAACAGCATACATGTACAATGGCGGTCTTTCTCCGGAAAGCCGCAAGCCGTGCCTAAAAAAGTAAGTTTCATCTTAAAGCATCCCCCTTCATTTTAGCCCACATAAAAATCGCTCTACATTTAAGTATTGTACATCCTCGACCACTGTATCTTCTCCGCGATAAAGCACATACTTTCCTGTAATCTTGCCGAAACGAGACTCTATGGTTCCACACTTTTCACTATCTTTTAAGCAGCGCATCTGTCTTTCCACGATTTCTGCACTATGCTTAATTTCAAAGATACGACATGTGTGCGCAGACTTATCATAAATTACCATATCAAATTCGCCGCCTTGATCAAACATAAACTTAAAGACTTCTTCATTACGTGAAGCCGCCTTATGCGTTTCAAGCAATACCATATCCTCTAACATTCTGCCTTTAACATCATCAAAGATCTTGGCAATAATAAACGCTTTACTTCGCTCTGATACCGAACCAAAATATTCATCCTGCATCAATGAATATACAAGGGCTTTTGTAATGGCGTAACGCATTCCCGGCTGTGCAAATACAGTATGCTCACCTCGCCGACCACTTTCATATCGCTCAGAGCAATCCACGATCAAATCTAACATGAACAGATATTTTTTCACTTTATCCACATGCTCTTGTGTAATTTCGATACTTAATTCATTTTTCTCTTTGACTTCAATCATTTCTTTTAGGCGTTCCACCACTTTGCGTTGGTCAATATCGTACAGCACCGTAGCATGTTCGGCGGGGAAATCATGAAGAAGCAGCTCCTTTGCAGAACCCAAGTCGTGGGACTTAAAACGCTCTTGTACCACCCGCAGCAGAAAACGATGATTCATACTCTCTACTATTCGGTTAATCACATTGGTCAATTCCCCTTTATCGTAAAGCTCACGCAATTGATTAAAGTATTCACCATAATGATCATTTTTCAGTGTATGCTGAATATTACGGCTGATGGCCGTATCAATATACTTTCGGGTACTTTCATCATCCCGAAAAGCAACCTCATCAAATATTGCATCCGGATCATCCAGATCCATATTTTCTTTCTTTAACGTCCCGCCATATTCGATATAGGAATCAACAGACCGCACATTCAACAGTCTCTCATACTCTCTAAAAGGAATAAATGAGGTATGGATCATTATACTTCTGTCATAAAGTTCATCACGATTTGCCATTGCAAAGCCCAGCGAATCCGTACCTGAAACGACGATCTTCATTCCCATCATACTGAATATGTCCGGCAGTACCGCAGCTGTATTGATAAAATCCTCCATCAGCGTAATCTCATCAATAAAGACATATTTATACCCATGCTGAAAAAGCACATCCAGATCCTTAGTCAATCGGGACATGTTGTCTGTGGTCTGTACTTTGATATAAGCGGTTTGCTCCATCGGCAGCTCGCCCATCATCTGAAACAGCAATGTGGTTTTTCCGGTTCTTCGCAATCCATACAAAACACAGATCTTGCCGCTATAATCTTCGCTTATAAACTTTTTCAGGTTTTTATAACAATCTCTTTTTTTATAATTGGCTACACTTTGGGCAAACGCCTGTATGCCAATACCGGTTACAACATTGGTATGAAAGTCCATTCTCGCCATGGCTGCATTGGCTATAATCGTCGCATATTCTTCCAGCCGTCTAAAGATCGCATGATATTTGGCGGTATTTTGCTTCTTCTCATCATTCTCATAGTTCTGGTAATTTCTCGTGGACATACCAAGATATTCCGCACATTCGCTCTGATTTAAGCCCTTAGATATTCTTAATTCTTTTAGTGTCATTTTTATCACCCCATTATATTATATCACATTCCCCTCAGAATACAACACTTTTCGTATTTCTTTCGTGTTTTCTTCGTGTTTCTGTGCAAAAAGGGTGGGTGCAATATTACGCGGACGTTCTGCTCACGCAAAAGGGCGAGCCTAATGTTACGCGGACATTCTGCCTACGCAGAAAAAGGGTGGGTGCAATATTATGCGGACGTTCTGCGCGCAGCGCAGCCAGGCCGCATAATATTGCACCCACCTTTAACTCATACTGTCTTCATTGTCTTCCACTTTCCTTTCTGGAAGCGCCATACAAAGAAGATACCTCTAAACACCCAGTCCAGCAGCATGGCTGCCCATACACCGTAGATACCCCAGCCCAGGACATTACCCAGCAGTAGACTCATCAACACACGGCACAGCCACATGGACACACCGGATACAATCATGGTGAACTTTACATCGCCGGCCGCCCGCAAAGCGTTGGGCAAGTTGAAGGACGGCGCCCAGATGGTACAGGAACCAATACCATACATGATCATCAGGTTCTTGGCCATCACAGCTGTATCAGCCTCCAAACCGTACATGGTGACGATGAGATCCAGACCCAGAAACAGGAATATATTCAACACAATGTGGCTCACATACAGCATACGCTGCATTTTCCATACATATTTTTGACCTTCATCCGGCCGCTTGGCACCCATACACTGACCCACAACGGTCAGCATGGCCACACCAATACCCACACCCGGAATGATCTGCACGCCGGCCACGCTAAAGGCAACCGCATTGGCGGCGATGGCCATGGTACCAAAGCCCGCCACCTGGGCCGCAATCAGGATTTTACCAATCTGGAACATACCGTTTTCCAGACCCGTAGGCACACCGATGCGCAGGATATTTTTGATCATACTCCACATGGGCTTAAGCGTATATGTACGCACGCACACCACATTTTTGCGGCTGCGCAGGGCTGCAAGAACAATGATCGACCCCGTAGCTCGGGCAATCAACGTGGCAATGGCCGCACCGGCCACACCCATCTGACAGCCAAAAATCAGCACTGCATTCAGCGAAATATTGATCACATTGGTCACCAGTGAAGAATACATGGCGATTTTGGAATTGCCCATGGAGCGAAATACGCCCGCACCGCTGTTGTATAGTCCCAAGAACGGGAAGGACAATGCAGTATACATAAAATAAGTCATGGCATTTTCCATAACCTCCGGCTCCAGATCCTGATAAATCAGCTGCAGAATCAAACGATTACAGCACAGCACCAGAACCATCACGCTGATGGACAGTATGGAAATAACCAAAAAGACTTGCCGGGCCGCATTCGCCGCATTTTCCGGATCTTTTTTACCAATATACTGAGCCACCACAACTGCGCCTCCGGTACCCAGTGCATTAAAAATTGTAATCAACAGATTGTTGATGGTGTCCACCAGTGAAATGCCGGACACCGCTGCTTCCCCCACATTGGATACCATCATGGTATCCGCCATACCAACCGTAATTGCCAACAGCTGCTCAATAATCAGCGGAATGATCAGCATGTACAGCTGTTTGTTGGTAAACATAGGCTGCAGTGTCTCCTCAGACACTGCAGACCTTTCTCTTTTATTTAATTTCAATTGTATCATACTCCGTAATTCCTATATACGTCTTACCGGCGTTGATTGTGATTTCGTTGCCATCAGTGTCCTTGATTGTAATGCGATCATAGGGTGACGGCTTGCTCCAAATAATCTCCTGTACCACACCGTTGGAGAAATAGTAACCGGTACCACCGGTACTGTCCATGGCCATACGGTAACCATCGGTACTCCACACATCTGTCTCCAGCGCCAGAACATTGGTGAACACCAGCTGCGTGTCCGTATCCTGTACCATGTGAGGTTCGCCGCTGTGCTGCTTGTAGTACAGCTGGTCTTCCTCATTATAGGTGAAGGTGCTGAAATATTCATCGGAGAACCAAATGATCAGCTCCTCACAGGCTTTGTCGGTGTTGGATACCGGCGCACCCGGCAGGTTAAACTGAAACGCGGTATCAGTGTAGCCCTCTGCGGCATCGGTACGATAACCATAGGCCTCAATACGCTCCGGGATATTGGCACCCTTTACAAACATGGTGTGCTCCAAAGCATAGTAGGGCAGACGGTCGGGGTCACGCTCAAAGATCAGGCTGTCCCCGTAACGGGCATCAAAGTTAGCCAGACCCAGCTCATAAATACGATTCAGTCCCTCATTAGAGCCGCCGGCATGCAGGTACACTGCATCAAAACCCGCCGCAAACTCTACATAATAGGGACGGGCACTACGCAGAGAACACACGTTGGGGATCTGAGTATAATCGCCCCACAGAGCCATCAATCGTGAGATGCCCTGCTCTGCTACCATCTCAAAGATAATATCCGCACCGGCAATACCGTACTGAGGCAGAGACGCCTTAATATTATTGATCATAATGGCCACGGGACGCTTGCCCACAGCTTCATCGGTCAAGTCATACAGACCGGTCAGCAGGTTCACATTGCCTTCCGGAATCACCACTTCTGCTACAGAACTCTCTTCTGCCACAGAGGATTCTTCCTTCGAAGACTCCGCAGCCTTAGAGGACTCTTCCTGCTTAGAAGACTCTTCTTTCTTAGAGGATTCTTCCTGCTTGGAAACTTCAGCCACGCTGCTTTCTTCCACAGAGCTATCTTCAGCGCTGCCGCCGCAGGCTGCACATACCAACATCATAACTGCCATTAAAAATGCAAAAATCTTTTTCTTGCTCATCTCGCGTACCTCTCTTTATTTATTTTTCTGCGCAAACAGGGCAATCTTACAGTACATATCTTCCAGAAGGAGTCTGGAATCCACCCGGCGATACACACGGATCTTCCGATCGCCGGTACCGGGTATGTAGGTCTGATTTTCGCTGATGCGGGGCGCCGGGATCAGATCATACTCCCAACGATGCTCATACAAAATCAGACCCGGTGCGGGAGAATCTCCCAGCACCCATGTCTCACCGGTGCGGAAGGCACTGGCCAGTGAGGAGGGCAGTAACGAACACGCCACCAGCTGGTCAAACAGGTATTTACCGATCTCCCCGTGAGGTCGAACCCGATACTCCAGCTCCGCCATGGAAACAGGCATCATTTCATATACATTCTTGGGCACCTGCCACAACTCGATGCCGGAAGCCATCACCACATTAGCTGCATTCACGTCGTTGCCCAGATTAAACTCCGGTGCACCCACAGGATAGGTACCACCGCCAATCCAGATGGCTTTCAGGCGGCCTGCAATCCGAGGCTCCAGCAAATAAGCGGAAGCCAGATCCGTCAGCGGCCCCATAAATGTCACATACAGCGGTCTGGGATCATCCTTCATAGCTTCTTCAATAATGCGGCGGGCACCTTCAGAATCCACCGGGGTCTGTTCATCTACCAGAGCATGCTTGGCGCCGCGCACCACCACACCCTCCGGGTCAAATCCCATGATGCCAAAAATCTTAACCAGCTCCTGATAGCTTTCCTCCATGGTATTTTCATGGCGGGTGCCAAAATGAGCTGCAATCATAGCCACATTGTCAAACTTGGATGAAAGCAGCGTGTGCACGATGGCAAACTGGTCATCGCCCTCGTTGGCTGCATCGGTATCGGTAATCACTCGTACCTTTTTTTCATCCGGCATGGGATACGCATACTGATCATAAGTCATCTTTCGTGTCCTCCTGGTTATTTATCTCTGTCCAAAGCGAACCCGGTCACAGGCCGGCGCATCCACATAACGCCGCCAGATCTCCGGCACTCGTCCGTTGTTTCTCATAATCTCCCGCTCCAGCTCCAGCAGCAGCGCCGTGCGGATCAGCCTCCGCTGACGGCTGCAGGGGTTGGTGTGTCGAAATAGTTCCCGACTCTTGGCCAGGATAACCTCCTCCCGAAGGGGCAGGCTGTTCCACCCATACTCTCCAACCACCCGGTTTGCAGACATTAATTGAACAAATCGTTCCATCATAACACTCCCCTGGACATCTTATATCATATCATATGCGGGAGCCTGACACAAGGTTCTTTTTTAGATTTCCGGAGGCAATGCCTGGAAATAATTAATATTTTTACCCAACTCATGGAAATGGGTCTCATATTCGGTCATCACATTGCCCTCCACATAGGGAGAGTTGTGCAGATCAGCACTCTGACGAATGATAGTCCAACCCTCATTTTTCAGAGTCTCCAGGGAAAAGGCATACAGATTATCATTATCTGTCTTCATCTGCAGAATGCCGCCCTGCTTCAAAATAGTTTTATAAATGGGCAGGAACTTGGTGGAAGTCAAACGACGCTTGGCATGACGCTCCTTGGGCCACGGGTCGCTGAAATTCAGGTAAATACGATCCACCTCACCGGGGGCAAAATACTCCAGCAGGTCATGGGCATCTCCCCGCACCACCT
>JAFUJY010000102.1 GCA_017467985.1 Bacillota bacterium | reverse complement strand
AAATGGACCGTTTTGCAGCCCGACAGGTCAGTCCCAAATCCGCCAACATCCGGAATGTCTCATTTTCCATGCCAAACATTGCTCTCAGCACCACGATCTGCAGCAACATTGCCGCTGCCAAGGCAATCAAGCACACTTTTAAGGTCTGCATTCTTTCTGCTGCCAACTCTTCATTCTGCTGCGTTGTCCCTAACAGATAGGGAGATACCGCGATATAGCCCATTGTATTGACTTCTTCCACAATCTGCTCCGCATAAGCATAGTCCGCAACGGTTATCGTCACCTGGTCGCCCGTACTTTCCCCCACAAACTGTCCGAATGCTTCATCCGGCAAGGTAATTGCATACTGATATGTGGACGGATGATATCCTTTGACTTCGTAATTGCGGAAAATATAGCTCATGCCACCCAAATCTTCCCGCATCTGTGCAACCCAACTCAGGGCCAACCCAAACATCCTTTGATTGCACAAAAAATTCGTCTGCCAATTTTCGATCTCTATGGGGTCAAGGGGGTTTCCTTCTTTATCTACTACCTGAACTGTTTTAACATCAACCCATGTTTCCAGCTCTTTCTGGTAATAATCGGGAAGTTCAAAGAGGACATCTCCCTTTTGGCTTGCTTCTGCGGCCATCTTCAACAACTCCGGATCATCAAAATATTCCGGGCGGTACAGCAAATAAATCATCTGATGATCATCTTCGCAGAAAGTATACTCCGTAATAATCTGACCCATTTGATCCGAAAAATACAGACCATCTCCCTGAGCCGTCACACCCACAACTTCCACCATAAAGTTCAAATAATAGTCTTTTCCCCAATTCTTCGTGTCCTGAATGTACATGGGCAGAAGTTCCCCAATCAAACTTTCGTCCCCCACTGCCACCACTTCGTACATATTTTTCGGCAGCCGGCCGGCGGTCAGGAACTCCTTTTCCTCCGCAAATAAGGGCACCGTCTGCATGAACTTGCCGCTCCCCTTCAGGGAAACATCCCGGCGAACCGCTACTGTTGCACCCATGGAATCCAAAATACCATTATAATCATAATTGATATCCACATCCCGACGATAAAAATAGGACATGTCCGTTACATAGCCGTAACGCTCCAGGCTGTCCACATTTTCCACCGCCAGCAGCTTGTCCCAGTCCTCCTGCGTCATTTCGCTGCCATCCTGGCGCATCACCACAATTCGTTCTTTGGCGCCGTTGCGAAAAGCAGAATTATCATAAATTCGGGTATTGCTGTCGTCCAGGTTCACAATAAACGTCCCCAAAAAAGCGAATACGGCAAAGGCGCTCATGGCAAAAAACGCCATCATAATGGTGCTCCACACCGGACGGGAACCCATCTGCAAGCCGGCAGTGTACAGTCCCAGGCCCTTCTTCTTTTGACCCACCTGCTTGAGCTGCTGCGCCACTTCCTGACTGGGCCGCAGGGTTACATCCGCAGTAACCACGCCGTCCCGCAGGGTAATTTTGCGGCTCACATATTCCGCTGCCCCTTCAAAATCATGGGTCACCATCAAAACCCGCCGTTCCTTCGCAGCAGCAGCCAGCAGTTCAATTATCTTATTGCTATTTTCCTCATCCAGGTTCCCCGTAGGCTCATCTGCAATTAAAATCGGCGCCGGCTTTGCCAAGGCCCTGGCAATGGACAAGCGCTGCTTTTGACCACTGGACAGCTTGGCCGCCCGGCGGTTCTTCAACTCCCACAGTTCCACCTGCCGCAGAATTTCTTCGGCCCGGGGCACCGCCTGTTTTTTTGTCATACCAACCAGGCGCAGAGCACTGACCACATTATTCAGCACACTGCACCCCGGCAGAATATCATAATTTTGTGAAATAAAGCTAATGGACCGACCTCGATAGCGCTCCCAATCCGCCCCATCATAATGGGAAGTGGGTGCACCATTCACATACAACTCGCCGCTTTCATAGGGCAGTATCCCCGCCAGGACTTTTGCCAGCGTGGACTTACCACTGCCGCTCTCGCCGGTAATCGCCACGAACTCTCCCAGTTCAAAGGACAAATTGATGCTGTTTAACCCCATGACCACCGACTGACCCGATGTATAGTATTTTGAAATATCATTTAAATTTAGAATAGTATTTGCCATACAAATCCCCCTTTTCTACCCCTAATACGATTGTACAGGCGAAATTCATTCAAAATATGACCTTATTTTCTTTTGTTGATAATATATTTATTGGTCTTCCACTTACCCGTAAGCAGGTACACCAGCCCGATCCAGAAGGGTGTGAAGCCCGCCAGTGCATCCCCCAGCCAGAATCCCAGATACTCCATATCCAGCACCAGACCAAACAATACAGAAAAACCGATACGCAGTACGATACCATCCAGAATGGCTGTGACAAAGTTGATCTTGTAATTGCCGCTGCCGTTGATCAGCGTATTCATGGGTGCACGACAAGAACTGCCGAAGAAAATCAGAACCGCAATGGGCAAATACTGCATGGCGATAGCCAACACCTCTGCCTCCGTGGTAAAGATACCAAATACATATTT
>JAFUJY010000101.1 GCA_017467985.1 Bacillota bacterium | reverse complement strand
CTTCCGCCAAGATCATATCTGGCATATAAAACGTCCTTCCTTATAGCATCTTGAACAAATTTGATGTTTAGATTATAACATATGTGGGGAAAATATACAAGGGATTTTTGAAAATAATTCATATTTTATTCATGGAAGCGCATTGACCTTTTCATTCAGAAAATGTATAATAAAAAGAAAAAGGGGATTTTAGTGTGAAAAATAAGTTTTTCACACCGCGTTTTGTGGCTTTCGCCACTGTGAACAGCGGCGATTTTGCTTCGCAAAACCAGCCACAATTCCGAGAGAAAGGATGCCTTCGCTAGGCGAAAGCAATGGTGATTATCATGAATATGCAGGATATTTGCGGGAAAATTGATCATACAATTTTACAGCCCCAGTGTACTTGGGATGAGGTTAAAAAGGTTTGTGAGGAGGCTGTGAAGTATAAAGCAGCTTCGGCTTGTATTCCGCCGTCATTTGTGAAGGAGGCGGCTCTTTGGCGTGGGGCCGAGGGGAATGATTTGAAAATTTGTACGGTTGTGGGTTTCCCCACCGGGTATCATTCCACAGAAGTCAAGTGTTTTGAGACAGATCAGGTGCTGAAGGCCGGCGCGGATGAAGTGGATATGGTGATTCGTGTGGGGTGGGTAAAAGAAGGCAAGTATGATAAGGTGCTGGATGAAATCAAGCGTCTGCGGGATCTTTGTCATGATCAGGTGCTGAAGGTCATCATCGAGACCTGTCTTTTGAGTGAATATGAAAAGTTGAAAATGTGTGATATCGTTTCAGAGGCCCGGGCGGACTTTATCAAGACCTCCACAGGTTTTTCCAAAGGAGGAGCCACTCCCGAGGATGTGGCGCTGCTGCGCAAAAATGTCAGTCCCTTTGTCCAGGTAAAGGCCGCCGGCGGTATCCGTTCTATTGCAGATGCGGTTTGGATGTTAGGTGCCGGGGCGGATCGTCTGGGCAGCAGTTCTTTGCTGAAGATGATTGCCGGTTTGGAGGGAAATGAATGAAAAACATTAATCGAGTGTTTTTGATTGTGCTGGATAGTTTTGGTGTGGGAGAATTACCGGATGCGGCGGCCTATGGTGATGAGGGCAGTTCTACACTGGCGAGTGTCAGCCGGTGTCCGGAGCTGCGCATTCCTAATATGATGAATTTGGGACTGTATCATATTCCGGAGATTGGTTTGCGTGCTCCCAGAAATATTCCTATGGGCGTATATGGCAAGATGGCAGAAGCCTCTGCAGGAAAAGATACCACCACCGGTCATTGGGAACTGGCCGGATTGATTTCCCATCAGCCCATGCCCGTCTTTCCGGAAGGGTTCCCCCAGGAGGTGCTGGATGCCTTTGAAAAGGCTACGGGCCGCGGTGTTCTGTGCAACAAGCCCTATTCCGGTACCCAGGTGATCAAGGATTATGGCCCGGAACATATGGAAACGGGCAAGTGGATTGTTTATACCTCTGCGGACAGCGTATTCCAGATTGCGGCCCTCGTAGAAGTCATTCCGGTGACGGAGCTGTATGAGGGCTGTGAAAAAGCCCGGGAGATTTTAACCGGTCCTTATGGCGTTGGCCGGGTGATTGCCCGTCCATTTTTAGGGAAAACGCCGGAGGACTTTTACCGTACCAGTCGTCGTCATGATTTTTCCCTGGTGCCGGGAGAGATGGTGCTGCCCAGACTCCTGCAGGAGCATGGGGTGGATACCATGGCAGTGGGTAAGATTTATGATATTTTTGCGGGTGTAGGGTTTGATGAGCCCCATTATACCAAGAACAATCAGGAGGGCATGGAATTAACGGCCCAGATGGTCGAAAAAGATTTTCATGGACTGTGTTTTACTAATCTGGTGGATTTTGATTCAGCATATGGTCATCGAAATGATCCTGCAGGTTATGCCAAGGCATTGACGGAGTTTGATCAATGGCTGGGAACATTTTTGGAACAGTTAAAAGAGGATGATATCCTGGTCATTACGGCAGATCATGGCTGCGACCCGGCCAGTCCCAGTACAGATCACAGCCGGGAATATGTGCCAGTGTTAATTTATAATCAGAATCTGCGTCCGGGATGCATTGGTATCCGAAATAGTTTTGCGGATTTGGGTAAGACCATTGCCGGGTGGTTTGGAATTACAGACGGTATATCCGGCAGTTCCTTTGAGGAGGACTTAGTATGGATGCAAGAGAATTGATGCTGTTGGCGGAGCAGGCTGCATTGACAGCCTATGCCCCCTATTCTAAGTTTTGTGTGGGGGCAGCGCTGGTATGTGAAGATGGCAGTGTATATACAGGCTGCAATATTGAAAATGCCGCGTATGGACTGTGTAATTGTGCGGAACGTACGGCCATTTTTAAGGCGGTGTCCGAAGGCCATCGTAATATCCGGCAGATTGCCGTGGCAGGAAAGCCCCAGGATGGAGAGTATATCCCCTGTTGTTCCCCCTGTGGGTCTTGCCGTCAGGTGATGGCAGAATTTGGCGATAGTTCTATGGAGATTATTCTGGGCCGCAGCAGTGATGAGTTAAAGGTATGGACTCCGCAGGAGTTATTACCGGCTAGTTTTGAATTGGAGGTAAAGGAATGAGAGTCTATGATATTTTGCAGAAAAAGAAGGATAGACAGGAACTGAGCACGCAGGAAATTCAGTTTTTGGTAAATGGTTATGTGGATGGCACTGTAGCGGATTATCAGATGTCCGCCTTTTTGATGGCGGCCTGCATTCAGGGGATGACTCGCCGGGAGACGGTGGATATGACCCTGGCTATGCAGTATTCCGGTAAGCAGATGGATCTGTCCGGAATTGAGGGTCGGACTGTGGACAAACACAGCACCGGTGGCGTAGGGGATAAAACCACATTGATTCTGGCACCGGCGTTGGCGGCCCTGGGAGCAAAGGTTGCCAAGATGAGCGGCCGTGGTTTGGGACACACCGGCGGAACCATTGATAAGCTGGAGTCGATCCCGGGATTTCGCACGGAAATGAGTCCGGCGGAGTTTTTTGCTCAGGTCAATCAAATTGGTGTGTGTGTCATCGGGCAAAGCGGCGAGCTGGCACCGGCGGATAAAAAAATCTATGCTCTGCGGGATGCCACTGCCACGGTTGAGAGTATTCCTCTGATTGCCTCCAGCATCATGAGCAAGAAGCTGGCAGCGGGGACGCAGGCTATTGTGCTGGATGTAACCTGCGGAAGCGGTGCCTTTATGAAGACCCCGCAGCAGGCAAAGGAACTGGCAGGTCTGATGATGGAGATCGGCCAGGATGCGGGCCGGCGCATGGCTGCATTGGTCACGAATATGGATGTGCCCTTAGGGCATGCCATTGGCAATATGTGTGAGGTGCGGGAAGCCATGGAAGTGCTGCAGGGCGGTGGCCCTGAGGACTTATTAGAGGTTTGTGTGGCCTTGGGTGGCGCCATGTGGATGCAGTGCAGCGGTAAGTCCCTGGAAAGCTGTCAGAAGGCATTTCGTGAGGTGATTGCTGATGGTTCTGCCTGGGAAAAATTTCAGGAGATGGTCAAGGCCCAGGGTGGAGATTTAACCAAGTTGGGCACCTTGAGCGACGAGCCGGCAGGGGTGTTGTATGCCTGGGAAGATGGGTATGTCAGCGAAATGCAGACGGAGATGATTGGTAAGGCAGCCATGGTCTTGGGTGCCGGACGGGAGAAAAAAGAAGACAGTATTGATCCGCTGGCCAGCTTGGTTGTACATCATAAAACAGGGGAGGCTGTAAAGCAAGGTGATCCTCTGGTGTCTTTATATACCCAGCGTCAGGAACGCATCACCGCAGCCCTTTCCATGCTGCGGGAAGGCATTATTATAGGTAAAGAACCAGTGGATGAACCAATCTTGGTGTATGAAGTGCTGGTATAATAGTTCAGAAGTTGACAAATATTATAGTACATGATATACTTAGAATGATGCAGTAATCTGCAGATCCTTTTGAATAATTAATGTGAAGGAATAAAAATGGAAAGTAAAATAGCAATTGTAACTGATAGTAATAGTGGTATTACGCAAGATCAGGCCCGAGAATTGGGTGTATATGTAATTCCCATGCCCTTTGATATCGGGGGGACAACCTATTTTGAAGATATCAATTTGACTCAGGAGCAGTTTTATGAAAAGTTGGCAGAGGATGTGGAAATTCACACCTCTCAGCCCACGCCCGATGCAGTTATGACCCTGTGGGAACAGCTGTTGGAAAATTATGATGAATTGGTATATATG
>JAFUJY010000100.1 GCA_017467985.1 Bacillota bacterium | reverse complement strand
TAACGCATTTTCCGGAAAGAACTCTTTGAATTCACTGTACAACTGGGCTGCCAGTGTCTTATTATGGGCTAGAACCAGCGTAGGCTTATTCAAAGCCTGAACTACATTGGCCATGGTAAATGTTTTACCAGAACCTGTAACTCCCAGCAATGTCTGAAACTTCTTCCCCTCTTGAAAGCCCTTCACCAGAGTTTCAATGGCTTGCGGCTGATCTCCCGTAGGAGCAAATTCAGAATGCAGCTTAAATCTCTCCATGATTTCCCCCCATTATATATCATACTTTGCCGCTAAAACTGCACTGGGCAGTCGAAGCAGCCGTTCCAACTCCACCAACGATGCCAATAGTTGGAATAACCAAATTCCACACCAGGTTACAATTACCACACCAAAGGGCAAGACCATGCTAAAAGCAATGGATGGAAGTAATGTTAAAATTGACAATACACACCATGCACCCAAAACTGCAGGCAGTGCACAAACCAACGACAACATCGTACTTTCTATCCCCATCAATAACAGTATTTTGTATCGCTGTACCCCCAATAACCTATAAACCGCAATCATACCTCTGCGTTCACTCAAACGGGTTCTTAACAACAAATACACCAATACCATTGACATCACCAAAACGGTTACAGTAACAATTAAACGTCCATCCAATTTCTTTTGTGTCGCTGCCACATAGGAATTATACGAATCCCCATAACGATCTATCACGGCAACTTTTACCACATCATTTAACTCCTCCGGCACCGCCTTCAGCATGGATTTAACCGTTTCTTTGTCTTCTGCATAGACGTAAAAATTCCTGGTCGAAATCAAAACTCCTTCCAGCATTGTCTCATAAGCTTCATCCGCTGTTACAATGCTGGCATAGATATTTTCTTCGACTTTACCTACAATATCAAAAGTTCCCGTGGCACCAAAATTATAGGCTCCTCCCACTTTTCGTGAACTTCCGGCCTTGGGCCCCACTAACACTTCGTTTGCGGCCAACTGTACATGATCATATTTCCCGGGATACAGCTCCTGTAACTGACTCAAACTCATGACCTGGGCACCGCCGGAAGCAACACTGATCAGTGCAAAAGGATCCAAATATAAAGCACATTCCCCACTGTCACAGATTCCCACAATCTTGAGCGTAATACTTTTCTTACTCAGAGATAGCGTCTTACCCAGAAAATACTCTACATTCGGAATACTGGCCTGCAGTACGCTATTTCCATCAATAAAATTCTCCAGCACCCAACGATCTACCACAATTTCCTCCGGTCCATGGGCCATGCGTCCGGCAATCAAAGTGGCTGCATCCAGTTTCTCCAAGGGTGTATAAGAAAAACCATATAATTTCTCTTCTAATGTATTCATCTGCACAAGCCCGGAATAAGTATAGCTGGCAGTGGTTCCCACCACCGGAACATAAGTCATTTCCAACCCTGACTGATCAATATACTCTAAATATGCCCGGACTCCATCCGTTACTGAAGCACCGCTGGGACTTCCCCGTTCTAATTTGACTTCTAACATCTTAGAATGACTGTATATAAAATCTTCAGGACGGATAGCTGCCACTGTCAGGAAATCACCAATTACATATACCGCTAACATGGACAGCACAATCAAACAACTCCACAGTCCCGCTTTCTTCTTTCCCTTTTCCTTTAATAACCATTTTGCCTCACGAAAAAGAGTCTTTAAGCTTAAACCTTTACTAACTCCGGCATCTTCGCCAAATTGCTCCAGTTCTGTCATTTGATCAATTTCCTCTATGGTATGAACCGGCCGCTTTCCTTCTTCTAATATCGGCCCTTCCTCCACGGCCCCACAACTAACTTTGCGAGAATCCTGCAGCTTAATTACAATACGATCCTTCAACGCCACAATCGTAACCTGAACAGGTTCTGCGCCATCTTCCTGCAGTATACGCAGATCTATGCCCTCTCCATCAAGATGCTGCTGGGAATAATCGCCGGCATATAAAACCTGGCTGTTTTCAGAAGCCAACGCTTCCCTATCCCATTGGGTTGTATCACTTTTTAACACACCATTTTCCATGGTAATAATGCGGTCTGCAAAGAACCGGGCAATCCGTTCTTCATGAGTTACCATCACCACCAGGCAGGACTTGGAGATCTGACGCAGCAGCGTACAAATATTCATGGTATTGGCCTCATCCAAGTTTCCCGTAGGCTCATCCGCAAAAATAACCTGTGGACTGCGGGCCAAGGCCCTGGCAATCGCCACTCGCTGTTTTTGCCCACCGGAAAGTTCTGCCACATTTCTTCTGGCATAACGATCCATTTCCACGGCGCTCAAAGCTCTTTTTACCCGTTTCATTTTAGCATGATGGGATAATGCCATACTATGCAGCCCTAAATATACATTATATGCCACAGAGCGATCCTGCATCAAGTAATAATTCTGAAAAATATATCCAAACTGATGATTACGCTCCAGTTCCATGGCCTGTGTTCCATAACGATTTACCGATACATCACCCACGGTAATTGTACCGCTGTCAAAGGAATCCAATCCCCCCAAAGTATTGAGCAATGTGGTTTTTCCACAGCCGGACTGCCCAAGAATGCATACAAAGCCCGTATCCGGTAAAGTCAATGAAATGTCTTTTAACACATGATTGGCATGAGAACTGCGTTTATCATAGGTTTTGTTTAAATTTTCTACGGTAATCATAACACAGTTTCCTCCCACTCCAAATCATCTTCCCGCTTGGCAAAGGGATACACCCGCTTACGCAGCGCGCCTCCTGTCCAAATCACCGTTAACATGGATATTACCAAGTGCAGTGCGCATAACAACAAGACCTGGGGGATCCCCAAGTATTTGGTTACATTCACCACATATTCAATGTCAAATGCTGCACCTGCGGCCAGTATCAGTAAACCTATAACTTGCCCCATTACAGTTAATACCAGAGTCTGCCAAAGAATGGATAACCGCGCACTGCAACAGGTCAGACCAATATCGCTCAAAATACGGAAGCCTGGAATCTCTAATCCAAACATTGCCCGCACAACCACAACCTGGAGCACCAATACCGCAGCCATCGCCAGCAAACATACCCCCAGAGTGTTCATGCGTGCCTGAGCCAGCCGATCGATTTGCTGTACAGACCCAAGGCGATAGGGAGAAACTGCTTCATACCCTAAATCCATCACCACATCAATCACTCGGTCGGTATAGGAATAATCCTCAAGAAAGATAGAAACCTGATATCCGTCACCGGCCATCACCATATTATCAAACATGGCTTCAGACATCTCCATGTACTCATAATATCTGGACGGGTTCTCCCCCACAGCTGTAAATTCTATCTGTTCAACCGTATCATTAGGATTGCTTATGATTCGATTGTCCCAAAAGCCTTTATAACCGCCGTAAAGCTCCACCATCCGCTGCGAATAGGTGATTTCGTTATCTTTTAGCTCATCCCCCACGCCCCAGATCATACCGATGGTTTCTTTACCATAAAAAGCCTGATTGATCATCCGGCCCATACGCTCACTAAAATATAGCCCTTCACCATACTCCGTCACACCCACAACCATTACTTCCTTTACAAGGTATGCATCCTCACTCCAGGTCTTACGATTCTGAATGTACACGGTCAACTTCGTGCCGATCAGACTCTCATCCCCCACTGCCACAACTTCATTGGCATGTTCAGGTAAGCATCCCGCTGTTAAAAATCTCTGACCTTCAGGCAATATGGGTACCGTCTGCATAAAAAGACCATAATTCTTAAACACCGGTGTGATTTTGTACTGCACATTCTCACCGCTGCCACCCTGCTGACGATATTTATATTCGAGATCGATATCCTCTCTATAATAATAATTGATGTCCTGCATTAAATCAAAGCGTTCCAACGCCGCCACATACTGCACATCCACCAATGTTTTATAATCCCCTTCTCTCATGGGATAACCATCCATTCTTTGCACAACCACACGCCGATCATTACCATTACGAAAGGCACTATTACTATAGTATCTTGTGGACACATCATCCAACGAGGCGTAAAATGTGCCTAATACCGCAAAGATACCAAATGCAGTCATGGCAAAAAACAACACCATAATCGTGGTCCAAACCGGTCTGGAAACCAACTGCAGCTTTGCCGCATACCACCCCAGCCCCTTTTCCTTTGCAGTAATAAGAGGAACATTCTCCACTTCCGTATTGGATTTTAACCAGCTATCCTGCGCAACTTTTCCATCCTGCAGCACAATATGCCGACTCACATAATCTGCCGCCTCATCAAAATCATGGGTGATCAAAATAACCAGACGCCCCTTCGCAGCCTGCGCCAGCAACTCAATCACCTTCTTGCTGTTATCGGGATCCAAATTACCTGTGGGTTCATCCGCAATTAAAATGGGTGCTGGTTTGGCCAAGGCTCTGGCAATGGAAAGACGCTGCTTTTGACCACTGGAAAGCTTAGCCGCCCTACGCTTACGCATCTCCCACAATTCTACTTGCCTTAAAATCTCTTCTGCTTTTTTCTCCGCCCCCGCCTCCTCCATGCCGGATAAGCGGAGTGCACTAATGACATTTTCCAACACCGTATTGCCGGGTAAAATACCATATTCTTGGGAAATATAGCTCACCTGATCACGACGGTACCGTTCCCAATCCACTCCATCATAGTGGGATGTGGGCTTTTCATTTATATATAACTCGCCATCCTCATAGGGTAAGATCCCCGCGATCACATGAGCCAGTGTAGACTTACCGCTGCCGCTCTCGCCGGTGATGGCTGCAAATTCTCCCAGAGAAAAAGACAGAGTGATTCCGTTAAGGCCCATAGCCACGTTTTGACCGATCATATAATACTTGGATATGTTCGCCAAACGTATCATCGTATCTTTCATACAAAAACTCCCTTCATCTGAAAAATGGTGAAATAACACCACTATTCTATTGTACCAGATTTTACAAAAAAAGTACAGAGCAAAAGCGAATATTTGTTCTGTACTTTTAAATATTTTTTTAGTTTTCCCGATGTATGCAGATCTCCGTTACCCGGCGTTCTTCCATTTTTGTCACCAGCACATTATAACCCTCAAATGTAAATTGATCTCCTTCACTGGGCAAACGTCCCAACTCTTCCATCACCCAGCCACCGATAGTGTTCGCATCATAACTATCCGGATCCTTTTCAAAATGAAGTGTTTCAAACAAATCTTCCAAATCCACATTTCCATTGACAAAGCAAGTATCTTCCTCCACCCAGCGGAAATCTTCCTCATGCTGGTCATGCTCATCGTAGATCTCTCCCACCAGTTCTTCCAGAATATCTTCCATGGTTACGATACCCGTGGTTCCGCCAAACTCATCCAACACAATGGCCATATGGGTATTTTCCTTCTGGAATCGCCGCAGCAGCACAGAAATCTTCATACTTTCCGGTACAAACATAGCCGGCTGAATCACATCCTGAATAGACTTTTTCTCTTCCTGCAGCATCATCATAAAGTCCTGTTCATGAAGAACTCCAATGATATTATCAATTGTCTCTTCATATACCGGTAAACGGGAATAAGGATTATTGCGAAATGTGGCCAGGATTTCTTCCATACTGTCTTCGCTGTCCAATGCCACCATGTCCACACGGTGAGTAAGAATATCCTGTACATTTACATCTGTAAATTCAATGGCAGAACGAAGGAGTTCACTCTCCTCCTCGTCAAAGACGCCTTCCTGCTCAACCTCATCAATCATGGTCATCAGCTCTTCTTCTGTTACGCCCTGATTATTGTCAAACTGGAATAATCTTCGCAACAGCTTCTTCCATGCGCTGAAAATCGCATTTAGGGGAGTTAATATAACAATCAATACTCGCATAATCGGTGCTGCAAATATGGCAAACCTCTCTGGCATCTCTTTCGATAAACTTTTGGGGGTGATTTCACCAAAGATCAAAACTAATACCGTCATAACGACAGTGGATATGGTTACACCCAGATCCCCGCCCAGCCAGTTGGTAAACAGCACCGTCGCCAAAGATGTGGCAACAATATTTACAATGTTATTACCAATCAAAATGGTGGACAACAGTGTGTCATAATTCTCATAAATATTCATGGCTAGCTCCGCACGTTTATTACCATTGGCCGCCATATTCTTCAGTCGTATTTTATTTGCACCGGTAAACGCTGTCTCAGTGGCCGAAAAAAACGCCGAACCCACCAGCAGTAGTGCTAAAACAATGATCATATAATCCATTTTATAAATTCATTCTCCTTATGTTTTATTATAACGCAAAAAAGCCAGACACATTATCACCCCAAATGCGCCTAGCCTACTCTAATCGGTACAGAACAGTCCGTTTATCTCCTAAAGGAACATCGTCCACTGAAGTTTCACCAACCTTAAAATAAATATTAGCGTTTATACGCTTGAACGGTAGTATACTAAAAAAGACATCTATTGTCAAGATGTCTTTTTATAAATTAACAATTTATACCTCTTCGGAATGATCCTTCTCCAGGCGATATTCCAGATACTTCTGGGCTAGTACCTTCTGGGCAAAGGACATAATCGCACTGCCCATCAACAGCACTTCTTCTTTCTTACCCGTACGTTCCGGAAACGTCTCCCCGGTAAAAGTCATGCGCAGGGCTTGCTCCGTCATATCGCAAAAAGTATTATAAGCCGTCTCAATGGGTGATGTCTCCATTTGGATCGTAATCATACGATAAATCTCCGAAATACTAAACACCTTCTTTAATATGCATACAGTTAACAAGTACACCAGCTGATCACGGGAGTACTTTTTATTCACAGGGGGTGCAATCACCCGCTGCTTCACATAATTATTAACCATCGAAGAAGTCAACAGCTTCTCATCAAAAGAAAAAGGTTTCAAAACTTCTTCTATAATACTCAAAACCTGATCCATATATAAATCCAAATTGGGCAGCTCATCATATCTTGGACAATGGAACTCCAATATCTCTTTCATATATTTTGACTCTGCAAAACCATCCCCCATGATTCTCTCCTCCCATGTATAGCATCATTTTCTCCATATTACCATTCCTTCACGGAAAAGTCAACCTTCCCATGGAATCATCAGAAAAATTCTTGACAATTCCCACTTATAGTTATATAATATATTTTGTTCATCAAGCGCGTGTGGCTCAGCGGTGGAGCACTGGCTTCCCAAGCCGGGGGTCGCGGGTTCGAATCCCGTCACGCGCTCACATAAAAGCAGGAGTGT
>JAFUJY010000013.1 GCA_017467985.1 Bacillota bacterium | reverse complement strand
GCCATCTTCTGAGCCATAAAATTCACAGACACGGTCTTCACGCCGCTGACCTTTCCGGCAGCCACTTCCATCTTGTTGGCGCAGTTGGCACAGTCCACTTCGATCTTGTAGGTCTTCTTCATGTTCATCCCTCCGATTCCTTTTAACGATTAAGCAATCGTTTAATTGTAGTATATACATTCCCTTGCCCTTTGTCAAGAGAGTTCCCTCTTTTCTTTTCCTGAAAACTATGTTATGATAAACAAAAAGGAGGGGTTTTATGTCTGATACCCATCTGCCCCACGATCACGGGGAAGAAACCGAAGCGCTGCTGAAGGGTATGCCGGAGGCCGGCCAGTTCCAGGCCCTTGCGGAAGTGTTCCGCCAGCTCAGCGACGGCAGCCGCCTGCGGCTGTTCTGGCTGTTGTGCCACTGTGAGCAGTGTGTCACCAACCTTTCCTCCATTATGGGCATGAGCAGTCCCGCCATCTCCCACCACCTGCGCCAGCTCCGGGAGGCCAGGCTCATCACCAGCCGCCGGGATGGTAAGGAGGTCTACTACAAGGCCGTGGATACCCCCGCCGCCCGGACCCTCCACGACGCCCTTGAAGCCCTCATGGCCATCACCTGCCCCATGGAGCAGTAGGGCTCTGTACCTGTACGCCCAGCGCCCGAGCCCAGTATTCCGCCTCAGCCCCGCCGGAGCCCATATGGTCACGGCCCCTTACAAGAGCATAAAACAAGTTTTTTGATAACATAAAAAGCCGATGTGGATCCATCCATATCGGCTTTTTATGTTTTATTTACCACGGGGTAACTCTTTACTGCTTGCCCATAGATTGAAATTTAAAATCGGATAGGACAGTCGGGAGACATTAGGTTGATTCATATTTCCCCCCATTATTCTTTTGGCGCATGGTAGTTTGGATTACACAAACCTTACATATCCAGACTATCCTCATTCAGCAGGAAGTCGTACACACTAATGACCAGAATACCGTCATCAGTGTACCAGGGGGCAGGAGTATCTTTGACCACGATGATCTTTTTGAAGGCATCATCGATGCGGAGCAGAGAATTGGATTCCTGCTGCATTTTTGCTTCATCCGGAATAGCGAAAGCAGACTGAACATAGTAGCGCTTGGAGCCTTTGTTGCATACAAAGTCCACTTCTAGCTGTTTGCGGACAGCTTTTCCCGCACCGTCTTTTCCAGACACGCATACCAGACCCACATCCACATTAGAGATGCGCATAAGCCCATTCAGTACGGATTCAAATTCTCCCAACATCTGCACTTCATCAAGAAGAATATAGTACATCTGATCGTCAGCAATCCGTGCCTTTATATATGGGTAGAGCACTTCCGGATCACGGAACTTCTTGCTTTCAAAGGAATCGAAAGCAATTTCAATAATATGATCCTCAGCAACACCGCAGGAGTGCAGGTGCTGCTTAAACAAGGTAAACAGCAGATAAGATTTTCCGCATCGGCGCATACCGGTAATGACCTTAATCAGTCCGTTATGTTTTTTGGTTATCAATTTGTTCAAATAATAATCACGTTTGATCTCCGACTTAATCACCTCTATTGAAAATAATTGCATCTTTCTCAATCTTTTTTCAATAGAGTTATATCCCAAAATAAAGGGTTAGCCAACGGCTATTGAAAATTTTTGCACCTAAACACAGAAAAATTCAACAGATTTGCTCCGGGGTGCTTTGCACTCCCGGAGCCAGTACTGGTGTATTACTTTCCTCTTTTCTTGTAACCCTCATCTACTTTCCGTTTCCAATTGGCAGGCACGAACACTGCAGACCGCTTCGCTGACTGCTTGGTAGATCACCACAGCCCCCCGATGATCAGCGTGGTAGTTGGCGGCGCGATCTGTGTTGATGCCGAACCGGGCATCTTCCCTAGAATTCTCTCCTGTTCGCTCTGCTTCTTACAATCGGTCTATGATTCTCTGAGTGATTATCTTATTGACATTCATAAAAAGCACCTCCTCTCTATCATTTCTGATTTAAGGATGTCAGATATACTTTTTAATCAAGAATACATTTACCGACAAAAACGGTATGAGGAAAAAGAAAATGGGACTGCACGAAAAAGTGCAGTCCCATAAAAAATTTATGATTTTTCTAGGTCAGTGGGGATAAATTGGGGACGGTCTCAACACCATCTTTTGAAATCTATCAAAATAGTCTATTTTATAGTCTATTTTTTGACGATTTCCCACTGTTTTGAGTGGTTTTATTTCACCTTATCAGTCGAGGGGCTTCATTGTGGGGAACAGGATCACTTCGCGGATGGTGTCGGAGCCGGTCAGGAGCATGACACAGCGGTCGATGCCCATGCCCATGCCACCCGTGGGAGGCATACCGTATTCCAGTGCGTTGAGGAAGTCCTCGTCCAGCATTTCGGTCTCGTCGTCGCCCCGCTCCCGCTGCTCCACCTGCTTCATGAACCGGTCTCTCTGGTCCACGGGGTCATTCAGCTCAGAGTAGGCGTTGGCCAGCTCGCTGTGGCAGATGAACAGCTCGAAGCGCTCAGTCAGCCGGGGATCTTCCGGGCTGCGCTTGGTCAGGGGGCTGACCTCCACAGGATACATGGTGATGAAGGTAGGCTGCACCAGATGCTCCTCCACCTTCTGGTCGAAGCAGGCATACAGAGCGTTGCCCCAGGTCTTTTCCGCAGCGTCGGCAAGCTCCACGCCCTTAGCCTTG
>JAFUJY010000099.1 GCA_017467985.1 Bacillota bacterium | reverse complement strand
TGGCAGCAGTAAACCTTTATGGAGTTATTGAATCGTCAGAGCTGATAACGGTGCTGGAGCATTACAATTCCTTTGATAAAAAGGGAAAAGGATATCAGCGTCAAGAAGGCAGTTATCGCAATACCATTATGTATACACCACAATATCTTTGTGAAAAGGTGTTGGAAGAAGTGATGGATGAGATTAGGACACCCGTTTGTATTACGCTAGATGGGGTAGTGGCTCATCGATGTTTTTTGGATGAATATGAAAAGGAAGCCAAGAAGATCATTGAATACATGAAAAATGGCCGTTCAGATCAGAAGCTTTTAGAAATTTTTGATGGAAAGGATTGCGCCGCGTATCGGCAATTGCGTCGGAGCGCTTCAGCAAAACCCATGTATTTACCGGAGCGTGAGCAGTTCTTAAAATATGCGGATGAGGATTATTATGAAATCACTCCAGAGGAAGAACAGCTGCAGGCTTATTTGGAGCAGAATTATTGGAAGGAACTTGAGCAGGCAGCCGCGCGACAAGAACGGACCGTTGAGGAGGGTATCGAGGAGCTGATGTGGGAGTTCCATCAGGAAACGACGGATATGGGCTGGGAAGATATTCATAGGGATGTTCAGTCGGGCATGCATTATATGATGAATAAGCTGCAGGAGTATGAGGTGACCTTTGAAGATGTACAAGAGGTAAATCGTCTAGCGCAGAAGGTTATGCCGGCAATGAATTCCATAAAATTGTGGTATAACCATGGATATTCACCCAAGGAAATCTCTGAGCTTATTTCACCGAAACGCAGTGGGGCAAAGAAGGTATATCCTAATGATCCCTGTCCTTGTGGCAGTGGCAAAAAGTATAAAAAATGCTGTGGAAGATAAAAGTCTCCCCGGAACTCCTCTCGGGAGCTCCGGAGATTTTTCTCTTACAATCTTACAACCACTCCTCTAACAACTCATCCAACGTAACCCCATACACTGCTGCGATTTCGCACAGAACCTCTAGTGATGGTTTGCGCCGGCCGGTTTCATAGTGGCTATATGCGCCGGGAGTAATGAAGAGGCGTCGTGCCAGGGCTACTTGGCTGAGATAATGGCTTTCTCGCAGGGCCCGAAGGTTGTGGCGCAGATTGGTATAAAGTGCGTTGAAATCCACGGAGATTCCCCGAGGTTGGGGCATTTGGGGCACCGGGTAGAAGGCGTAGCGCTCCGGAAGGAGAATCTCCTGCTGGACCAGGATATAAGGCGCAAGATGGTATAGATTTGATAGGGCGTACAGTACTCTTAAGGAGAGAGTACGGCGTCCGGTTTCGTAGAAACAGTATAGTTGGGGAGTAATTCCAAGAAGAGATGAAAGAGTCTCCTGGGTTAGTTCGTAGGACTCCCGAAGTTGTTTTAGATTACGGCATAGATACTTGATCATGGTTATAACCTCCAATAAATAGAATCAGGCCCCACTGGGAACAGGGGGCCTGTTATTATTATTGTAACGGAAAAAATAGTTTAGGGATGACGCGTGAATGTTAATAAAATGTAAATAAATTGTATTTAAAGTGTGAAAAGAGGTATGTCACCTTGTCTTTTTACGTATATATAGTGAAAGGGAAAATATAGCTCTTTCGAAAACTAAACGATCGGAGAAAGACAATGATTGTGTACAAAGTAAAGTGCAGGCATTTGACGGATGAGGAGGGCATGGAGTATGACTCCTATGGCTTGGCAGCTATGAGGGAGGAATATGAAGTGATGACGGTGGATGAGATCACAGTGCGTAAGGCGGAGATAGAGGCGCTGGCATGTATGTGTAATCGGGGAAGTTTAGCTCTGGAACATCTGATGGATGTTGTGGAAGATTGGTTATCCTCGTAAGAGCATCTTCAGAGATAATCGGGTTGACAAGTGTACAAAGGTATAATACAATATATAGGCAAAGACAGTACTGTCGAGTTATATATATGGTAAAAATAGGATGGGAACATAAGCGTGGGGTATTTTTTGTTTATATTGCTGGGGCTTTTGATCAAGTGTGTTCTAAAGGACGAGGAGACAGAGAAGGAGGATCTTTGGGATTTCTTGGCGAAGAACCAGAATTTGTATATTAGAGTGGCGAGCTCCATTGTGGGGGCGTATGAGGATGGAAGAGATGTTGTTGCTAACGTAATGCAGAAAATTGCCATTCGCTACCATCTGGTATACAGTTTGTATAATGAACTATACAATTTTCGCATGGGATATGTGTATAGCATGGTTGTGAATGAAGCTTATGACCTGTTAAGAAAGCGAGAGTGTGAACCGGAGTTCCTGGGGCTTGAGATATTGGGCGATGTCGCAGGGGTTTTTACAGTAGAAGATGTTGTTATCGGCAAAGATCAGACATTATTGATTTGGGAGACAATGGCGATGCTGCCGTTGAATGATCAAATCATCATTTCTATGTTTATGAATGAGAAGATGACTTTGGAGCGGGCTGCCAAGTATTATGGAGTGGATACGAGAACAGTGAAGCGTCGTTTGAAGAATGCCAGAGATCATATGCGAATTTTACTGAAAGAAAGGCATATCTTGACGAAATATATTTGAAAAAGAATTGCCTATTTGGTCTGGGTATGGTATAATTATTCCATAAACTACTACGATTATGTCACCCTATGGGGTGGGATGGAGGCTATGATGGAACACTACAATCCTTTACTGAAGGACATTGATGACGAGAATAAGTTTTTTACCATTGGTGAGATCATGCTGCGTTTGAGTCCTCCCAATTATGAGAAGATTCGTATGGCCAGCAGTTTTGAGGCCAGTTATGGGGGCAGTGAGGCCAATATTGCCCTGGCCCTGGCGAATCTGGGTATTGACAGTACATTTTTCAGTGTTGTACCCAACAACAGCTTAGGTAAGAGTGCGGTTCGTATGCTGCGCAGTAATGATGTGCACTGTACTCCTATGATTCTGAGTACTCCTGAGGAGACTCCCACCCATCGACTGGGTACGTATTATCTGGAGACCGGTTATGGTATTCGTGCCAGTAAGGTGATTTATGATCGTAAGCACAGTGCCATTACGGAGTATGATTTTAGCAAGGTGGATTTGGATGCGCTGTTGGATGGTTATACTTGGCTGCATTTGAGTGGTATTACCCCGGCGCTGGCGCCCAATTGCCGTAAGCTTATTATGGACTGTTTAAAGGTTGCCAAGAAAAAGGGGCTGACCGTAAGCTTTGACGGTAATTTCCGCAGCACGCTGTGGACCTGGGAAGAAGCTCGTGATTTCTGTACCGAATGTCTTCCTTATGTGGACGTGCTGTTGGGTATTGAGCCCTATCATCTGTGGAAGGATGAAAATGATCATAGTAAGGGTGATCATAAGGACGGTGTTCCGCTGCAGCCCAGTTATGAGCAGCAGGATGAGATTTTCCAGCAGTTTATCAAGGCTTATCCTAACATCAAGTGTATTGCGCGTCATGTGCGCTATGCCCACAGTGGTAGTGAGAACAGCCTGAAGGCTTTCATGTGGTACGAGGGACATACCTTCGAGAGTAAGCTGTTCACCTTTAATATTCTGGATCGTGTGGGCGGCGGAGATGCCTTTGCCAGTGGTTTGATCTACGCTATGATGCACAATTACAAGCCCATGGACATGGTGAACTTTGCGGTGGCCAGCAGTGTAATTAAGCACACCATTCATGGTGATGCCAACATTACCGACGATGCCAAGAGTATCCGCAACTTGATGAATATGAATTACGATATCAAGAGATAATATAATCAATATAAAAATCCCAGTCGCTAGTGGCTGGGATTTTTTATGCTTGTTTATTTGGATACCATAGGCATTTCGGTCATGCGCAGTTTGGCGCAGCCGTAGGGGATCAGTTCCATCGTTGTTGGTTCTGCCAGGGCCTTTTTAGATTGGGGATATTTCGAAGCAACGGTAAGGAAACCATCCTCATAGCCCCAGCGAATGGGACTCAGGCTGGCCTGTAGTGTCAAGCGGGGATGAACCGAGGAAAATGGAATGTCATCTCCGGTTTTTTCTGTGACGGTCAGCTCTGTCCCTGCAAAACCATAATTCCAGGGGGTCTGGGGAATCAGTTCATAATCACAGTAGGGGAAACGACGCTCCACGCCGTTCTTTTCATATTCTCGGGAAATATATTGAGCCTGAATGGGCAGGGAGAAAATCATAGGACCATATTCGGCCGTCCTGAGGCCATGGGTTGTGGATTTTAAATGGGGAGTATCCGTCAGCTCCAGGGTGAAGCTTTCGGTGCCGGACCAGGTTTTGTCAATAATATAGTCGCCGGAAGCAGCTTCTTTCGCCCAACCGGGAATACGAATCTTTAACTCCATCTGAACAGGTGCATCCACGGTAACGGTGTATTTACAGCTGAGACGGAAGGGATACTCGGTCTCCATGGTGACGGTTACCGGCACATCATTCCAGGTGGTATGCAGGGTGGCAGGCAGCATCAGGGCGCAGAGGAGGCCTTTTTCACTATGTAAAAAAGCGTTCATGGCCAGTTTGGGCCAACCCTGGTTAAAATTGGCAGTGCAGCAGCCAAAGTGGGGTTCTAAACCAAAAAGATGGGCCTGGCTGTTGTTAGTACGAAATAGTGAGCGGCCGGGGAATTCCTGGCAGGCAATCTGATTGGACATTTGGACATACTGATGGGTCCACATATCGTCAGTGAAGGTAGCAGGCAGGGCGTTGAATGCAGCTTTTTCCAGACGATCGGCCCAGATTCGGTCACCGGTGACGGAGTACAGCCACTGGCAGGAATACATTAATTCCACCACGTGACACAGCTCTGTCCCCTGGATGGGGGAGCGGCCGGAGAGGCATTCATCACCGGTGAAGATACCGGCGGGGGTGCCATTATATTTTTCAAGAACTTTCCACAACTTTTCTGGGATTCCGGTGTAGGGTTCATCCAGCAGAGCGCTGGTCATGGCTTCGGTTTTCAGCATCATCCCCAGATTGACGATGTGGGTTTCATGGGTCCACTGGTTGATGGGGGTCTTCCAGCGTTCGGTCAAAGAGGGCCAATCCAGACCCTGACGGCGCAATTCTAAACCCAATTGGGGGATCCACTCTTCGTGATAACGCTCTTTCAGGTACAGCAGGGGGATCAGGGCTTCGAACCAGCGGGACTTTCCCCAGTCGAACAGGGTAAATTCCATGGTGGACAGATGTTTCATGGCGCGATACAGGGCGGTTTCGGCCCGGGAAGAACCGGTTAGCTGGCAGTATAATGCCAGTACTTTGCAAATGAGAAAATAGGCCCACAGGTCATAGGTTGAGCGTTCATCAACGGAACATGGACAGATCCAGCCATCATCCTGCTGCCGATCTAAAATGGCATCAATGTAACGCTGGGCGCGGGCAATCAGGTCCTCATCTTCCAGCAAATAGGCCAGAGGAATAAAACCATCCAGCCAG
>JAFUJY010000012.1 GCA_017467985.1 Bacillota bacterium | reverse complement strand
GTGAATTAAAAGTTTACGCTCTAAGTACCGAGGGGGTGGAGAATGCCAGCTGTGAATTTGATGTGGAGACCTTAAAACCCACCTATCGTTTGCTGATTGGTGTGCCCGGCAAGAGTAATGCTTTTGCCATTTCCTCTCGACTGGGTCTGTCCGGTCAGATTATCGAAAAAGCCAAGGAGCTGCTGGAAGGTAACGACATCAAGTTCGAAGAAATGATGAGCGAACTGGAGATGCGCCGCCGCACTGCCGAAGCGGAGCAGGACAAGATCCGCAGTCTGCGTATGGAGATCTCTGCGCTGCAGAAAAAGGCCAAGGCTGAAGAGGCCAAGTTAGCAGAAAAGCAGGAAAAGATTTTGAAAGCTGCCCGTGAGGAAGCTAAGGATATTTTGAAGAAGGCCAAGGCAGAGGCGGATGAAACCATTCAGGCCATGAACCGAGCCATTCGTGACGGTGCGAAGGTTGACATGCGTACCCTGGAGGAGAGTCGTGCCAAGCTGCGCAAGGGTGCTGCTGAGATGGAAAAGGACCTGGCGGCAGCAGCGGATAAGCGCAAGTCCGGCGTGGATATCAAGAAGCTGCAAAAGGGCGTTAAGGTTCGAATGGGCACCATTGATGCGGATTGTATTGTTTTGAGTCCTCCGGATAACCGTGGTATGATGGTGGTGCAGGCGGGTATTTTGCAGATGAATGTAAAGGCCGCTGATATCACATCCATTGTGAACGAAAAGGATGAGCAGCGTCAGAAAAAGAACGACAAACCCATGATGGTGAAGGATAATAAACACCAGGATAAGGGGGTACGGGCCGGGTCTTTTGGCAAGGCTGCAACTGTAGCCACCGAGGTGGATCTTCGTGGAATGAGTACGGAAGAAGCCCTGGGTGTGGTGGATAAGTATTTGGATGATGTTTATTTGGCCGGACTGGAGCGCATTACCATTATTCATGGTAAGGGCACCGGTGTGCTGCGCCGGGAAGTGCAGCAATTCTTAAAACGCCGTCCGCAGGTAAAGTCCTATCGCTTAGGTAATTACGGTGAGGGCGAAAGCGGTGTAACTATAGTCGAAATGAAGACACAATAAAAGAAAGGATGAATCAAAATGGCAGCAAAACAGAAAATTTTGGTAGTAGATGATGATTCCAATATCGCGGAGCTTATTTGTTTGTATCTGGTAAAAGAAGGTTATGATACCGAGCGGGCAAGCAATGGCCGCGAGGCGCTAAAAGTAATGCAGAAATCCAATCCCAATCTGGTGATTCTGGATGTAATGATGCCGGAGATGGATGGTTATGAAACTTGTCGTGAAATCCGCAAGCAGGGTAATACTCCGGTGGTATTTCTGACCGCCAAGGGCGAGACTTTTGACAAGGTTCTGGGCCTGGAGCTGGGGGCTGATGATTATATCGTGAAGCCCTTCGATAATAAGGAGCTGGTGGCCCGAGTAAAGGCGGTACTGCGCCGCAGTGAAACCAAAGAAACCAATACCAAGAAGCTGATGTTCCCCGGATTGATCATTAATCAGTCCAATTACTCTGTAAACTATAAGGATAAGGATATTGAAATGCCGCCCAAGGAATTGGAACTGCTGTTCTTCCTGGCATCTCATCCCAATCAGGTATTTACCAGAGAGCAGCTGTTGAACCAGATCTGGGGATATGAGTATTACGGCGATACCCGTACTGTAGACGTGCATATCAAGCGTATCCGCGAAAAGTTGGACAACGATGAGCATGCCGAGCCTTGGAGCATCAAGACCGTATGGGGTGTTGGATACAAATTCGAAGTAAAGGATAAGTAAGATGTCATTAGAGAAAACACATAAATGGTTTTTCTCAATGCGGTTCAAATTGCTCAGTGTATATCTGATCATTGTGATGATGATCTTCGTGTTTATTTTGGGAATCTTCCCCAGAATTTTTCAGTCCTATATGATTGAACGTTCAGAGGAAGATTTGCTGACCACCAAGCAGATCATTCAGGAAACGCTGGAAACCGGCGATCTGACCAGTGACGCATATATGCGAGACAAGTTGGACGCAGTTGCACGGGCGAAGGGGATCGAGATCTGGATTTGTTTGGAACCGGAGAGTAAACTGGACGGGTCCATTATGATCCCCACCATTCGCTTGGGCGGCAGTCGGGATTCCCAGGATTTGCAGTTGACTTCCCAGAGTTCTGCCTTCATTGAGACTATTCGTTCCGGGCGGGATGATGAAAGTATGTACATGGATCAATTCCCGGAATACTACAGTCAAAAAACTCTAACTTTGGCCTATTCCACGCCCTATATAGAGCGGCAGCCCCTGATGGGAAATATGTATATGACCCAGGATGCGGTGGCAGTGGTTCTTTTGAATATCAGCTTGGAAGGAATCTCGCAAAGTGTACAGACCACAATGTTTATTATACTGATTACCTTTACACTGATCAGTATTGTGGTTGCGATCATGATTTTGAGCTTGGCCAACAGCATTGTTACGCCGGTCAATCAGATGCGGGAAATCGCTGCAGCCATTACCCAGGGGGATTTTAGCCAAAAGGTAGAGATTCATTCCCGGGACGAGATTGCAGATTTGGCCCAGACATTTAATCTGATGGCGACGGAACTCCAGGAAGTGGAAGCAACGCAGCAGGCCTTTATTGCGAATATCTCTCACGATTTTCGTTCGCCGCTGACCTCCATTCGAGGGTTTGTACAGGCGATGCTGGATGATGTGATTCCGCCGGATCAGTATGATAAATATTTGCAGATTGTTTTCAACGAAACCAATCGTTTGAGTAAGCTGGCCAATGACCTGCTGCTGTTAACCCGGATGGAATCCGGTCAGGATGAGTTGCATGTCAGCCGTTTTGACATTAACGAGATGATTCTGAAACTGACGCTTGGCTTTGAACAGCGAGCGGAGGAAAAGAAACTGCAGATTGAGTTTAAGTTTTTGCAGGAAAAATTGTATGTTAATGCGGATATGGACAAGCTGCAGCGGGTAATCTATAATTTGGTGGACAATGCAATTAAGTTTACCGGCGAGGGTGATTCCATTACGGTGGAGACCAGTATTGTCAACAAAAAAGCATTTATAGCAGTGGCAGATACAGGTATTGGTATGGATGAAGAGTCCATGCGCCATATCTTTGAGCGATTCCATAAGGGCGATAAGTCCAGAGGCTTGAATAAGACGGGTATGGGATTGGGGCTGGCCATTGTAAAGCAAATTATTGTGAATCATGGGGAAGGAATTCAGGTGTATAGTAAAGAAGGCGAGGGTACTCGTTTTGAATTTACACTGCCCCTGGCCAATCAAGTAAGCTTTGTGGAAAAGAAGTAACAATTTCCCGGAAATTCTTCAACTTCTGTTCATACGCAGTTAAAAGATAGCTATTATGATATAGACATATCAGAAAGATAAACGCCTTTTGGGCGTAGAATAAGAGGAGGTAGTTTGAATGGACGAGAATAAAGAGTTAAATGAAGTCCAGGAGCAGAAAGACGAAGCGTTGGATGTAACCGCAGAAGCGCCGGCAGAAGAAGAGACCAATACCCAGTATCGTTATACCGGCAGTCAGATTCATCAGGATCATACCCAGACCAGCCAGCAGTGGAATTATTATAATCCCCAGTGGAATCAGTCCGGGCAGCAACAGCAGGGATATGGTTATAATAATAATCAGCAGCAGGGATATGGTTACAATGGCTATAATAATCAACAGCCCTACGGTTATGGTCAGTATTATAATGGATATCCGGGATATCAAGGGTATCCGGGATATCAGCCCCCCCAGCAGCCGAAAAAGAAGAGCGGCAAGGCTGCAAAGGTATTTGTGGTCATCTTGTGCATCCTGATTGCAGCAGGTTCCGCCTTTGGTGCCGCTGTAGCAGGCAGTTATCTGGGGTATTCCAAGGCCGATAAGGAAAATGATATTATCATGGCTGAGGCCGGGGAGATCCAGCGTACGGAGGCAGGAAATCTGCAGAATACCAGCTATGAAAGCGTGGCAGACATTGTTGAAGATGTGTCCAAGTCACTGGTCACCATTATTACCGATTCTCAGTATGCCACCGGTGCTGTTGTGGCCGAGGATAGTGAGTATGTGTATATTGCCACCAACTATCATCTTCTGGCAGCCACCAGCAATGTGAGCGTTATTTTCGGTGAGGATGACGAGCACATGTATTTTCCGGAGCTGCAGGGCACGGATATTGATACGGACATGGCTGTGATTAAAGTAAAAAAGCAGGATATTGATGAGGAGCAGCGCAGCAATATCAAGGTTGCCACCATGGGTGACAGTGAAGGTCTGGTGCTGGGCGATTTGGCCTTAACCTTTAGTTCTCCCTTAGGTTACTACAGTACTCCTTCTCTGGGAGCCATCAGCGGTATGGAGCGTGCTATTAGCGTAACGATTAATAATCAGGCATATACGATTGATATGATCCAGACGGATGCAGGCGTAAATACCAGCGGAGTCCTGGTGAATGGCCGTGGTGAAATTATTGGTTTTACGCTGGGTATGACCATTGAAAACTCCGAAGGCATTGGTTTTGCGGTTCCCACGTCCACTGCGAAGAGTATCATTGAGGATTTGATCACAGATGGTTTTGTTGTCAGACCTTATATGGGCTTTATGGGATACGATGCCATGAGCTTTACTCCCAGCAGCAACAGCAATGTTACCTGGGCTGAATATTATGGTCTGCCCATGGGTGTGCTGGTAGCAGAAGTGGTGGAAGGCAGCCCGGTGGATCAGGCCGGTTTGGAGATTTATGATGTAATCATCAGTTTTAATGGCAACGCCATTTCTGATTTTGACGATCTGAAGGAATGGCTGAATGAGTGTGAAATCGGTGAAACGGTTACGATCGAAGTTTTGCGTAACTACATGAATGGCGGCGAGGCCGAATCTGTAGAACTGACTGTAACCATTCAGCAAAAGCCCCAGTAAGTTGTATTTGAATCCCCCTGGAATAAGGGGGATTTTTTATTTTGGGTATATTCAAATCTCCAAAAGTCTGCTATAATACAAGGTAGATTGGAGGGATTCAATATGCAGTATATAAAAGATTTACAAGAAGGCCAGAGAGTCGTTGAATATTATTTGTGTAAAGATAGAGCTATGTTTCGAACTAAGGCAGGGAAAAACTACCTGTCTTTGACATTGCAGGACAAAACCGGCACCATCTCCGCAAAGGTATGGGAGATTAATATGCAGATCGGTTAGTTTGCCAAGGGGGATTTTATTAAAGTTGATGCCCAGGTGACCTCCTTCCAGAGCGAACTGCAGCTGAACATTACCCGTTTGCGTCGTGCAGATGCAGGAGAGTATAATCCGGCAGATTATTCGCCCTGTACCGAGAAGAATATGGATGAAATGTACCAGCAGATTTTAAGCTATATCAGTCAGGTCAATGACCGCTATCTGAGACAGCTGTTGGATGTATTTTATAAAAATGATAGTGAGCTGGTGGCTAAAATCCGCATTCATCCGGCGGCCAAGAGCGTTCATCATAATTTTGTGGGTGGATATTTGGAGCATGTGACTTCTGTAGCCGGTATTGCAGAGTATTTAGCCGGGAAGTATTCTCCGGTGAATCGGGACCTGGTAATTACGGCGGCACTACTTCACGATATTGGTAAGCTGTGGGAGCTGACACCTATGCCCGCCGGGGATTATAGTATGGAAGGCCAGTTATTGGGC
>JAFUJY010000098.1 GCA_017467985.1 Bacillota bacterium | reverse complement strand
CGTCCACTGATCTTCGGTAGTACGCAGAACGGCAATATTCTGGGAGCTCTCTACCATGCCCACAAGATCAGAACTCATGGTGCGAACTCCATTGGGACAAAGATGAAGGAAATTAATGACCTCTCCTGTGGTGGTTGCAGTCATAGGCTTCCACTCCCAACCGGTTTCGGCGGCAGGATCTCCTTGACGCATGGTGATCAGTGCATGTGGTTCCGTTTGACTGTATTCTTTAGCAAGATCCTCACCAAACCACCAACAACCTCGCTGGGCCTGGTCAAAAACATTGGCAGGAATCCAGAAACGTGCTGTTGCTTCCCGGGGAATGGCGTTATCTTTTGAACCGCCATCCAGGGATACCATACGGGTGTTGGGACAATGATTGTACCAGCCCAGAAGGTATTTGCCTAATATCACATTAGCGTTCCCCCGCTGCTTGTTGATATCTTCACCGGAATGACCACCAGTTAGGCCGGTCACTTTAACTTCCAGCGGAATAAAGCCCTGGGGGACTTCTGAACGCTCTAATTTATGCACCAGCTCAATCTTAAGTCCACCTGCACCTCCGGCAATAAATACGCCCTCTTCTTCAGAATCCAGATTAATCAGTCGGCGGGACTTAAGCATGGTCACATCCAACTGTTTAGCACCATCCATACCGGTCTCTTCTGAAACAGTCATTAACAGTTCCAGGGCTGGATGGGAAATAGAAGGATCTGTCATGATACTCATCATATAGGCGATAGCAATGCCATTATCACCACCCAGGGTGGTGCCGGCAGCCTTCAGCCAATCTCCATCCAACTGGAGCCGGATGGGATCTGCGGTAAAATCATGAACAACATCCTGATTTTTTTCACAAACCATGTCCATATGTCCCTGCAGAATCACCGAGGGCTCCTCTTCCCTACCGGGTGTGGAGGGCATACGAACCAATACATTCAAAGCATTATCCTGCACAGCTTCATAGCCATGCTCCAGAGCAAATTGATACAGATAATCACTCAGGGCCTTTTCGTTATAGGAGCCATGAGGGATACTGCAGATTGTTTCAAAATGCTCAAATATGCTTTGATATTTCCAACCTTCAAACATTTCATTCACCTTGATTACTAAAAATTGGAACCCACTGGGCAAAGGCTAGTTTGGTCACACGCATAAAATCGCCGGATATGGGGGCGGCAAAGGTGCGGTGTTCGAGATACTGTAAGGGTTCCAGTGCATCCTGCACCTTAAAGGTGTAAGCATGCAGCAATTGATTTTTGATGGGAAAAGGCAGACTATCTTTCTTCTCCTTCCCCATATACTTGTGATCTCCCACCATAGGAAATCCTTCTGCAGCAAGCTGGGCACGAAGCTGATGGCTTTTGCCGGTAATCAGCTGCAACGAAAATAGTGTTAAATTATATTGGGAAGATATGGCCAAAACTTTGGCACGGCATAAAACCTGTCCTTCTTTAATTAAATTGTATGGACGATTTTCGCTTACATACACCTTCTCAAGGGATACCTGATTGCGCTTAGAATCCTTGCTCCACCGATGACATAGCCACATCTCTTTTTTCCAGTGACATTGTCCATGACAAATGGCGAGATAAGTCTTCTCACTGCTATGCTCCCGGATCATTGCAGTTAAGGACTGCAGTGCACCTAGAGATTTTCCGCCGGCCACAATACCAGTGGTACCCCGATCCAGACGATTACAGATAGCAGGACGAAAGGCATTAGACGCAACCTCCCCCTGCCCTGCCAAATAATCTACGATATATTCGGAAAGGGAGTAACTCTCAGGTGTATCCTTTTGAGAAAGTACCCCTGCAGGTTTATTAAAAAATATAACCTGTTCATCTTCGTATATAATAGGAATTGACGGTAAAGATGACTGTACCCGGGGAGTTGGAATCGTCTTTTTTTGATATCCCAGCTCAGCGGCGCGTTCATCAGAAAAATAAACCTGAATATGATCGCCTGCGTTCAGCTTGTCTCCCGGATCTGCACGATGTGCGTTCACCTTTACCGTCTTAGTACGAAGAGCTTTATAAATCAGGCTGAGGGGCGCCTGAGGAAACATTTTCATTAGAAAACGATCCACGCGACGCCCTTCTTCCTGTTTAGAAACGGTCCATTCTAACATTACAGTTCAATACCGAAATATTCTACTGCGTTGTTGAAGCAGATGCCCTCAACCAGAGTCTTCAGCATCTCTTCATCGTTGGGGTATTCGCCGTCCTCTACCCAGTTACCGATCAGGTTACAAGCGATACGACGGAAATACTCATGACGGAAATAAGACAGATAGCTTCTGGAGTCAGTCAGCATACCGATGAACTTACCCAGAACGCCTACATTAGCAACGGCACGCATCTGATCAACCATACCATCGATGTGATCATTGAACTACCATGCGGAACCCAGCTGAATCTTGCCGGGGATACCGCCGCCCTGGAAGCAGCCGCCAACGGTCATCAGAGTATAGTTGTCGTTGGGGTTCAGGCTGTACAGGATGGTCTTGGGCAGCTGATCGTCTTCTGCACAAGCGTTCATCAGAGCTGCCAGATTCTTAGCTAAATGAACGTCCATGATAGCATCGTTACCAACGTCAACGCCCAGATTCTTGTACAGACGCTTGTTGTTGTCGCGGATGGATGCCAGATGCCACTGCTGTACCCAATTGCGCTTGTTGTACTCAGCAGCCAGGAACTTGATGATATGAGTACGGAACATATCTCTCTCGGTGGTGGTGATGGTCTGAGACAGCAGAGCCTTTGCCAGGATGGTGTTTACCTCAGCCTCGGTACCGGCTACGAAAGGAACATAGTCCAGAGCGTGGTCAGACACACGGCTGCCATTCTCGTGGAAGAAATCAATACGGTTAGCCAGAGCACATTTCAGATCAGCTACGGTCTGGATGGTCATACCGCAAACCTCACCCAGCTTACCCATGTACTCAGCAAAGTCAGCACGAGCAGGATCAACAGCCTTGTCAGGACGGAAAGAAGGAACAACCTTGGTCTTCATAGCTCCCTCTTCACGGATCAGCTTGTGATATTCCAGAGTGTCGATGGGATCATCGGTGGTACCGATCAGAGCTACGTTGGACATCTCGATCAGCTTACGGCAAGGCAGGCTCTTCAGAGCTGCGTTAGCCTTTTCCCAGATGATGGGAGCGGTCTTCTCGCTCAGAGTCTCTTCGATACCAAAGTAGTTCTTCAGCTCCAGATGAGACCAGTGATACAGGGGGTTACCGATTGCATAGGACAGAGCCTTTGCATAAGCAACGAACTTTTCATAGTCGGTGGAATCACCGGTGATGTATTTCTCTTCGATACCAACTGCACGCATGATTCTCCACTTATAGTGGTCACCATACAGCCAAACCTGGGTGATGTTCTCGTAACTCTTGTTCTCCCAGATTTCCTTGGGATTGATGTGACAATGATAGTCAAAGATGGGAAGCTTCGCTGCGTAATCATGGAACAGATGCTTTGCAGTCTCTGTCTTCAGCAGGAAGTCTTCATTCATGAATTTCTGCATAATAAAAATACCTTTCCTTTCCATGGATTTGCTTTATTATATCACTCCTGCGATCAAAAATCAAGAAAAGCATGAAAAAATGCTTGACAATATATCAAAAATATTATATCATAATATTCGTTCGAGCGATTTTGGCCGACTTGCTACTATGGCTCAGCAGGTAGAGCGACGCACTCGTAATGCGTAGGTCACCGGTTCGAATCCGGTTAGTAGCTTAGCAGATATGTTTGTATCTGCTTTTTTTATACTTGTAATCAAGGAGGATGATGTGATGGCCCGTGTAAAGGACATGACCGTGGGGAATCCGACGAAGCTGATTATTTCCTTTGCTCTGCCCCTGATGTTGGGCAATGTGTTTCAGCAGATGTACACTATGGTGGATACCATG
>JAFUJY010000011.1 GCA_017467985.1 Bacillota bacterium | reverse complement strand
GTATAGGTTAATAATAGTAAAAGAAAAACGTAAGGTATCGATTTTAAAGGTTAGCAAATGGTTAATCTTAAATACTCCTAGTCATCAATCCGCTTGCATTTAGCCTTGTGAACTGTTATGATAATGTTAAATTCACCAACTTAAAGAAAGAGATTTGACATGATTGATCACAACTCTTCTGTTCCTATGTATATCCAATTAGCTAACCATATTTCAGAGGCTATTAACCAGGGAGAATATCGGTCTGGAGACAAACTTCCGTCAGAAAATTCTCTGTGCAAAGAATTTGGTGTTAGTCGCATCACGGTTCGTCAGGCGTTAAATCTTCTGGTGCAGCAAGATCTGGCTTTTTCTGTCCACGGAAAGGGAACCTTTGTTAAGACGCCTGCAATTAATCATGAGTTAAATAAAATTGTCAGTTTTAGCCGCGTGTTGCAGCAAAAAGGACTGAACGGACATACGAGCGTACATTCTTTTGTGCAGAGCATTCCTAATGGTGAACCACATCCTTACTTTGGCAACGAAGTGTCATCCCTTAGCTTACTTGGCTATGCCTCTAAATCTCCAGTAGTATATTACCGTTCTTTTTTTCGGCCTGAGTTGGGTAAAAAAATGTGGGAAGCTGCAATAGATGCCGAGAAGTACGGATCAGCATTTTCCACATATGATTTGTATTCCAAAATTGGAGTTCCTCTTTCGCGAGTTGACCAGACTATTAGCGCAATTAATGCGACAGCAGAATTGGAGCATATTTTGGAGCTTCCTCGAGGAAAAGCATTAATTACTTTAGAATCCATTTACTACTCCGTTGACGGTGTACCGCTAGAACATAAAATAGGTTATTATCGGTCTGATATTTACTCTTTTCATATACAACGACAAGTATAATTGTCTATACAGTTACACAGGACTGCATCTTAAACTGATGCAGTCCTGTTTTTTGTAGCAGACTTCAGACGGTTGTTTTGTTCCATTGTGAAAAATGGCAAGATTTCCGTCTGAAAAACTGGAGAAATGACGACGCTAAAATGATCGCAAGTGGCTTGACAGATTAGTCCTTCATTGCTAAACTTAGTATAACTTGTTATTACAAGTTAGGACAAGGTTGAAACGTATTATGAGGAGGATTATCATGGCTAAAGACACGTTAAGAATCATTTCCCCTAACGGCCACCTGGGCTTTGCCCCCACCAAAGAAGAAAGCTTCTATATTGGCGCTGCAACTAAGCCCGACTACTATTGCTGCGACTCTGGTAGTGATGACATTGGCCCCGTTCCTCTGGGTATGGACAAGTGTGCCAGCCATCCTGACTGGCAGTATCACGATCTGGAACTGATGCTGTTGGCCGCCCGTGAGCAGGGTGTTCCTATGATCATTGGTTCTGCTGGTGATACTGGTACCAATAGCCGTGTTGACATGTACGTTGATATGATTCGTGACATGGCTAAGAAGCACAATCTGAAGAAGTTTAAGCTGGCCTATTTCTATTCTGAAGTTGACAAGGAATATCTGCGCAAGAAGATGCTGGCTGGCGAAAAGATCGAGGGTCTCAACAGCCGTACTGATCTGACCATTGAAGAGTTGGATGCCACCACTCGCATCGTAGCTGTCGCTGGCGTACATCCCTTTGTCAAGGCTCTGGAGATGGGTGCTGATGTTATTATCGGCGGCCGTACCTCCGACGCCTGCGTGTTCGCTTCTGCTGCTATCCATGAGGGCTTCCCCGAGAACATCGCCTATTATACCGGCAAGGTTCTGGAGTGCGCCTCTTTCTGCTGCGAGCCTTATGGCGCCAAGGAGTCTGTTATCGGTACCATTACCAAGGATGATGTGAAGGTTACCGCTATGGCTCCTTTCCAGCGTTGCACCATTGCTTCTGTTGCTGGCCATGCTATGTATGAGCGCACCAATCCCTACTATGAGTATGTTGCTGGCGGCTGCCTGGATATGAGCGAATGCAAGTATGAGCAGTTTGACGAGAAGACCTGCCGCATCACCAATCCCAAGTTCATTCCCATCGATGGACGCGTGAAGGTCAAGCTGGAGGGCTCTGGCTTTGTCGGTAAGCGCTATCTGGGTATGGCTGGCATTCGTGATCCCTATACTATCAAAAATATCGACAAGGTCATCGAGTGGGCCAAGTCTCAGGTTGCTGAGCGTCATCCTAACGACAAATATGAGCTGAGCTATCGTATCTTCGGTAAGAACGGTGTCATGGGTGATCTGGAGCCCATCAAGGAAACCAAGTCCCATGAGCTGCTGGTCGTTGTGGAAGGTGTTGCTGACAATGATAAGCTGGCCGAAGAGGTCACTCTGATCGGTATGCGCCAGATCTTCTATGCCCGTCTGCCCGAGGTCAAGGGTACTGCTGGTACCGCCGCGTTCATTCTGGACGAGGTTACCAAGATCTCTGACGCTTACACTTGGACTATGGATCACACCGTGGCAGTGGACGATCCTCTGGAGCTGTTCCCCATCTCCATGATCGAAATTGGTGAATAAGGAGGAATTACAATCATGAAGACTGTGAAACTGGCTGAT
>JAFUJY010000097.1 GCA_017467985.1 Bacillota bacterium | reverse complement strand
TTGATCGTAAATTGTGTCAATATTTCATTCAATGCACTGTTTATCTATGGGTTTAAGTGGGGAGTTGCCGGTGCAGGCTTAGCTACCTTGATCGCCCGTGCCACAGCTGCAGTGGTTATCATGATTCGATTGCACGATGATCACAACAAAGTATATGTCAAGGATATTCTCAAGAGCCGCCCTCAGTGGAGTGTGATCAAGAGAATCTTATGTGTAGGTATCCCCACTGGATTAGAGAATGGTATTTTCCATATTGGTAAGATCCTGGTTGCCACTCAGGTGGCAGGTTTTGGTACGGCTGCTATTGCTGCCAAAGCGGTTGCAGGCAATCTGGGAGGTTTTCAATGTATTCCCGGTAATGGCATCAACCTATCCGTGATCACAGTGATAGGTCACTGTGTGGGAGCAGACCGATATGATCAGGCGCGACATTATACCCGCAAATTATTTGGTTATGCATATGGGGTTCTAATTGTGTGGAACCTGATTATGGGGGCGCTATACAGCCCGATCCTGTCCTTGTATAACCTGATGCCGGAAACGGAGAAGATGGCATTGATGTTGATCATTATTCACGGTATTGCAACCTGCACATTGTGGGCCCCATCCTTTATGATGCCCAATGTGCTGAAAGGTGCAGGCGATGTGAAGTATACGATGGTCATATCAGCAGGGTCCATGTGGGTCTTCAGAATTTTGTTGTGCATGGTTTTTGGAAAATATACCAACTGGGGCATCTATGGTGTATGGGCAGCGATGATGATCGACTGGGTGGCTCGTGGTATTAGTTTTGTGGGTAGATACTGCACCAATAAGTGGTATAATAAAAAAGCAATATGATAATTGGGAGGTCAAGCAACATGAAAAATATTGTATGGGGAATGATCGGATGCGGTGATGTAACCGAGGTTAAAAATGGACCGGGCATGTATTTATCTGAGCGCTCTGTTCTGAAGGGCATCACCAATCGTACCATCGCAAAAGCCCATGACTGGGTGAAGCGCCATGGTCATGGTATTGTGTATAATTCGGTGGAAGAACTGTTGGCGGACCCGGAGATTGACATCGTCTATATCGCCACCACACCGGATACCCATACCAAGTATGCTCTGATGGTGGCTCAGGCAGGCAAGCATTGTCTGGTGGATAAGCCGGTGGCCCCCACCTATGCAGATGGCGTACAGATTAAAGAAGCGTTCGAAAAAGCGGGCAAGCGCTGCTATGTGGCCTTTTATCGTCGGGAGCTGAATCGTTTCCAGGAGCTGAAGAGCATTTTGGATTCCGGACGCGTTGGTAAGGTGATGGGTGTGAATGTGATGCGTACCGCCCACAAATTGCCTGCGGACAGCGGTTGGCGTGTGGATCCGGCCATCTGCGGCGGTGATGTATTTACCGAGACGGATATTCATGCACTGGATATGCTGGTGCGCCTGTTTGGTCATGTGAAGAGTTTTACATATACCAAGGTTCCGGATACTTACGGCGTGACCATTCAGTATGAGTCCGGCGTAGTGGGTTCCGGTATGTGGAATTACAATGCACAGTTGCTGAAGGATGAAGTGAATATTGTCGGTACCAAGGGACATATTCGGTTTGAATTCTTCAACAACGACGGTCCGTTCTGCATCACCGATGAGGATGGTGTGGAAGAACTGACTATAAAGGATTCCATCCATGTGGGCATGAATATGCAGCAGCAGATCGTGGATGAACTGCTGGGCGAGGGCGGGTGCTTTTCCGCCACCATTGAAGAAGCATTGGAAAGTCTGAAAATAACAGATGGAGTGTATTACAACCGATGAATGAATTGACCATTTTGACACTGTCAGAGCACTGCCGCGTGGATATGTCCGCAGGACAGGTGCTTACTGATGGGCAGACCAAGTCCTTAACCGCCAGACAATGGAAGCTGTTGGAGTTTCTGGTGGCGAATGCGGGGCAGGTTCGGACATATGACCAGATTCTGGATTTTGTATGGGGCGAAGATTACTATCCCAATAACCGGGAGCAGGGTATCAGGGATTTGCTGACTGCCATGAAAAAGCTGCATCCGGACCTGGTGAAGTATATTACCAATAAACGAGGTGTAGGGTACTTTTATGAAGGACCTACGCCTGTGAGGTCCGTCCCCAAGCCGGAAAAGAATGAGGGGATCGAAGAAGAGGAAGAAGAGGAAATTGTGCCGGAACGTCCGGATACAGAGCCCCATTTTCGTCCTATTCGTGTTATGCCGGTATCCGGCGACAAATACCAGGATCGTCCTGAGATTACCGAGGCCATTGATGAGGCCTTTTGGAACAGCCGTGTGGTATTTTTGTCGGCCTTCGGCGGTATGGGCAAGAGCGAACTGGCCCGTAACTATGCACGAGTGTCTTCTTACGATCTTGTGATTCCCATGGAGTTGGTCAGCGGTGAAAATGAGACCTTCGACTGGCTGCTGAACAGGGTCAATTTGGTCATTGAAGGGGATTATGAGGTGGACAAGGAGATGGCGGTAAAGCGCAAACTCCTGAATGAGTCTACGGATAAAACCCTGGTCATCGTGGATAACTATAATTTTGAAAATCCGCAGCTGATCATGCAGTTGATGATGCAGACCGGGAATGCCCGGATTCTGATCACCTCCCAGCTGGGTAATGAAGCTTTGGAGGATTTTGGACATGTAATCCCCCTGCCCACCAAGGAAGAGGAATTTTGCTGCATGGTTTTTGCTGCCTATGCGGAGGCGGATATCGCCAAAGACCCGAATGTACTGGAAATCGTGCAGATGATCGGCTGTCATACCATGATTGCCGCCATCCTGGGTACCCAGATCAAGGTTTACGGCGACTCCAGCCAGGAGGTTGTGGAGGATATGCGCAAATCCCTGCGAGAATCCTTGCAGCGGGAGGAAATGGTGCGTATTCGTAAGGACCATAGTTTGTACCTAAAGGGCACACCCTACGAGATCCTCAAAACTATTTTTGCTAACCTGATCAAGCGTGAGTTTACCCCCATGGAGCGTCAGGTGCTGGGAGCATGGTTTGTTGGTGGCGGCAAATGGTCCACGGAAGAAAAGCTGACGGAAGTAGTGGGAGACCTCCCCGGACGCCGTAGTAATTGTCGCCGGGCTAAGACGGCCATCATGCGTCTGGTCAATGACAACATCATGGAAAAAGAAGGGGAGAATCTGCACATTCATCCTCTGATGCAGCAGCTGTTAAAGGATAAAGAACTGGGAGATGAGGGCGAGGCCATTGCGGAGATGTCCGATGGCTTTATCGATCATCTGTATAGAAATGAATATGCATCGGAACTGCTTTGTCCCGATGGCAAGCCGGAAAAACTCCGTCCCTGGATCTGGATGCTGAATGAGACCAATCCGAAGACCTATAAGACTCCCATGCTGATGGTGACCGTGTTCGCTGATCAGGGCCGCAGTCTGTATCTGTTTGATTGTATCGAGGGGATAGAGGAATGTTTTATCAACTGTAGTCAGCAGCGTCTGCCGGAGTATCGTTATTATGGCGAGGTGAGCGCGAAACCTCAAAAAGGAACCTTCACCACCGCCAAAGCGATTGGCAATTATGATGGCAGTGTGGCGTATCCTCAAGTGCTGAAGTTCCCAGACAAGGTGGCCGGGGCGATCATGACCGGAATCGATATGGGTGGCGGAAAGCGAATGTTTAATGTACAGGAAGTTCTTATGCCGGATACGGTAGAATATATCGGTGATAATTGTTTTGAACAGGCTCCCAGTCTGAGAAGCGTTCAGTTTTCAAAAAACTTAGTGGAGGTGGGACATCGGGCATTTTGCAGTTGTCCGCGATTGTCCTCTGTAGCATTGCCCAGATCGGTTAAGTCCGTGGGGGCATTAGCCTTTTCCCATTGTCCCCGATTACTACAGGCGTATGCGCCAGCAGCGGTGGAATTAAGGACCATCTGGAGCGAGTATGATGACTATTCTGATGAGTATATGGAAGAACTGCGAAAGACGGATATCCGTAAGTACAAGGCGCTGCATAGTCAAGTCGTTGTGGAATCCAATCGTGGACCGCTGATTTCGCTGCATCTGGCATCCACAGTTCGTGTGGGTGGGGATGGTTTGTTAGAAAGCATGCCCTATGGTCTGCGTTTTCGTGAGGTGCCGGAGGGTAAGGCGTGGCGTTTCCACTATCCCTTTGATGAAGACTGTGTTCTGAATGTGGATGTGGAGCCGGCGATCGACCAAATGCGAGCCATGTTCCCGGAAGTGGGTCAGGTATATGATGAAATATTAAGCGCTCCCGATGAAGAGGTAGAAGTAGAGTGCGTTGAGATTAACGGTGAAACACATCTGGTGGTGGGCGAAATCGAGACAAACGGCAAGCAATATCTTATGTTGGCTCCAGATTCCAATCCCATGAATATTATCATTCGTCGAATTGAGTGGGATGACGATCTGTTGGATTGGGATGACGGATTTATCGAAGAAGATGATGATGGAGAAGATCACGGCGGTATCAGCAAGATTTTTAAAGATCTGGAGATTGAATGGGAAGAAGTGGAGGAAGAGCTTCCCGATCCTCTGGAATTGCCTGAAGATTTTGATGAAGATGATGACGACGGAAGCTCATTTTATCTGGTGGAGATCGAGGATCCGGAGGAGTTTGAAGCCGTATCCCAGGAGATGGTTCGTCAGCTTCCAGACATCCTTCGCAAGCTGTTAGGCCAATAAAAAAGCCCGACATTCGTCAGGCTAGAAGGGCAAATATTGTTGTAAGAACTGCTGCAGTGCGGCTTCTTCCTGTTGGGGGAGCCAGCGCTGCAGTTCTTCTATTTCAAGGTAAATGGACTTGTCCCTGGAATCTGTGCGGACGGGATGCAGACCTTCCAACTCTCCGGCTGCCGGTAAAAATGTGCCGGTCCTGGGGAGAAAACAATCCGCCTTGGTGGCCGCTTTTTTCTGGGGCGGTGTGCCCAGGGACTTGTGCATTAGCTGACCGGAGGGCAGCACATAATATTCCTTATAATTAGGAAGGTAATAGCGCAGGGTATCGGTGCGAATCGGCACCGACAGCTCAATATGGGGCTTTTGACAGTCCGTCCTGAGATCCACCGGGACGGACTTTTTATGTATCAGGAACTGTCCCTGGATGCTCAGAGGCGGGTTCTGGGACAATGTGAAGTCCAGGATCATCTTCTGCCCCTGAGGACGGACTTGCAGCCCGGTCACAGCCGCACTTTTCAAAAAGTCCATATAATGCTGGATCTTCAGCAAATAGGGGAGATTCAAAATGTCTTCGTAATTGTGGAGAAGCAATGTCTTTTGCAGACCCGGGTCATCGGTACGGCTGTACTCATAAAATACCTCAATCAGCTCGCCGCCGTCCATGGTATCCCGCCGTTCCAGATTCAAAAAGCATTCGATGGACTTTAACTTGCAGTTGGTCCAGCCGAAAAAGGAAGCGTAGGGACGGTACATCTTATACAGATCCATAGAGCGAAACTCACTCAAATGACCCCGCACGCGCATTTGTTTTAATCGCTCCTGCACAAAGGGAATATCAAAAGTGTCCCCATTAAAGCTAACCAGCACCTCAAAATCATCCATCTTCTGCAGGAAATTCTCCAACAGACCGATTTCTTCAGCGGTGGAGGAGCATAGATGCTGTTCCAGGTAGGGGGTACGCCCCTCCCAGTAAAAATAGCCCATCAAATAAATACTGTCATAGCGCCGGGAAAAACCGGTGGTCTCAATATCCCAGAATACGATTTTTTCTGGATTGACATGGGCGGGCAGCATGGCCAGCAAAGCTTCGTTTTGCTGAGGGCTTAGCGGGGCAAGCTCTTTGATGACTTTCATCGGATACTCCTCCTTTCCATTAGAATGGTGTATAAATTAGAAATTGGTTTTGTCAGGATCGCGGGTCTCTCCGCAGCAGCCCTTGAGACTGGCAATGAGAGCCACATCCGCAGGATCCAGTTCAAAATCAAATACTTGGGTATTTTCCTGAATACGGCTGGGGGTGACAGACTTGGGCAGGGGCAGATAGCCCATCTGCAGGCTCCAGCGAATGCAGATCTGAGCAATAGTACGATTGTACTTTTCAGCCAGCTCCTGCATCTGAGGTACGGAGAAGATTTTGCCGGTACCCATGGGGCTGTAGGCCTCCAAAAGAATATTGTGCTCGCGGCAGTATTGAGCAGTCTCCTCCTGGGTTTCACCGGGACACAGCTTGATCTGATTGACCATGGGCAGAATTTCGGAGGTTTCCATCAACGCCTCAATGTGGTGGGGCAGGAAATTGCTGACACCGATGGAACGAATGCGTCCGGCCTTATAAAGCTCTTCAAAGGCCTTCCAGGTACCTGCATTGACTTCTTTCCAGCAGTCACGGAACTTAATGGGATTGGGCCAGTGGATCAGGTACAGATCCAGATAATCCAGCCCCAGCAGCTTCATAGACTTCTCAAAGGCCTGCATGGTGGATTCGTAGCCATGCATCGGGTTGGCCAGCTTGGTGGTAATGAATAAATCCTCACGGGCTAGACCGCTCTCGGCGATGGCGGCGCCCACACTGCCCTCATTACCATAAGCGGCAGCAGTATCAATGTGGCGATAACCGGCTTCCAGTGCAGCCAGAACTGCGGTCTTGGTTACATCGCCGTCCGGTGCCTGCCAGGTACCAAAGCCCACACAGGGAATCTGAACGCCATTGTACAGAGTGTAAGTGTCAGTTAAAGATTTCATAAAAATCACCATAGCTTTCGCGCAAGCGATAAGCATCCTTTCTATCGGAATTGGGGCTGTTTTTGCGAAGCAAAATCGCCGCTGTTCACAGTGGCGAAAGCCACAAAACGCGGTGTGAAAAACTTGTTTTTCACACGAATGTCCCCCTTATATATTTTTGTATGAAATAAGAATACTTGAAAATTGGGAAAATGTCAAGGGCGATTAGATAAAGGGGCGACGGTCGAGTACTAGTTTTAATGGGATGTCACTGTATAACTTCCCACGCAGCACCCGCTGCAGTTCTGCAAGCGCACACACGCCGCCAAAGAGTTCATGCAGATCATTGATGTTGCGATCGGTAGCATAGTCCACATTCTGCCAGTAGGTAATGTACTGCTGTGCAAATTCTTCCAGACAGGTCATGACCTCGTCAAAGCGATGGGATGTCTGCTGCATGGCACGAGATAGGCAGTAAACCCAGTCTCCCTCCAAAAAGCGGGATTCTTTAGCAAAATTTTCCATGGGTACATGATGATACATATAAAGGCAGGAGTCAATGAGTTTGTCAGGATAGCGCAGGGGTAAGTGGGCATATTCCAGATTAAAGAGAAAATGGAAGGTCATACCCATGTGATGCCAGAGGGAAATCTGACCATCCTGGCATCCCCGTCTCCAGAGACCGGTATCAGGATCTGCATTTTCCCACAACCACTTAAAATAGTTTTTGTTAAATTCGCGGCAGTCAGAACCACCCAGATTCAGAGCAACATACAAGCCCGCGCCCTTGTGAGCAGGATGACCCGGCATCCTGCGCCAGTCAAAAGATTCCAGAAAGTCAGCCATTGTCTGAGGATTAAGGTAGGGCTCCAAGGCTTTGGCAGGATAAAGAGGAGCACTGTCAAACAGTTCCAATGCCGCCATACAGTGGGCGGTAGTATGAATGGGATCATGCACAAATTTGGTGGGATCGCTGGGCTTTTCACGAAAGAGGCCACTGTCTTGGTCCTGCATCTGCTGCAGAACTTGTATGAATGCAGTCCGCTCGTGAGAGGCTCGGGGAAAGCGGCCGATGGTATAGAGAATGTTAGCAGCATCTGCGCATCCATAGGGATTGGGAAAATCATCCTCCAGAAAGCGCTTGTAGGTTCCCGGCGCAAGTTGATGATTATGAACAACTTCAGCAATATGATCAATGATAGGAGAGATGTTTATAGACTTCATTGTAAGGCTCCTTTCACGGTGAAGATTTTTAGTTTTTACATTGTAACATATCCTCATGAGTTTGTAAATGAAAGAAAATATGAATGTTTATTGTCGAAATGCTTCGGCAAAAACGAGTTGCCAATAAGTATATTGACAGAATTTGGGGGCGTTTGGTATAATGAGGGTAGGTAAGGCGTGTTAGAATGGGTGAGTAAGGTTGTTTTAGGGAAAAAGGAGATACACATGAATGCAAAGAAAAAGTGTAAACTAATTGATATTGTACGTAGCGGAATTTTTTACACACCATTTTATCCAATAGCAGTACTAGGATGGCTATTGATTCCGGTCCGGTATTTTGATTGGTACTCTTATAAATATCCGGTAATAAAAAATGGCTTCATTCTTTTGACGATTGCCAATATGGTGCTTCCAATAATTATTATG
>JAFUJY010000010.1 GCA_017467985.1 Bacillota bacterium | reverse complement strand
TGGTCAGGCCAGCGGGGATCAGCTCACGCAGAGCGCCGCTGGTAGCGATGTCGATACACTTGTCATACTCGGGTTTAGCCTTGGGATCGCCCTCGCGCAGACCCTTGATGGTGTTAAACTGACGATGGATCTCGGCAACCATACGCTGTGCGTTACGGTCAACACCCAGAATCAGCATTGCGGAGAATACAGCCGGGATTGCGGCACCAATTAGAATACCGAAGAATACGGTGGGATCCATAATGTCGAATCCGGTAATGGGAGCCTTGCTGGCAGCCGTCAGAGCGGTATTGACCTCGGACATGAAGGCACCCAGCAGGGAGATAACGGTCAGACCGGCAGCACCAATGGAGAAGCCCTTGGTAACAGCCTTTACAGTGTTACCGGCGCTGTCCAGTTCGTCAGCGATGCGGATGGCGTCATCGCCCAGGCCGCCCATTTCAGCCAGGCCGCGGGCATTGTCAACGATGGGACCATAAGCGTCGTTGGAGATAATCATACCAACGATGGAAAGCATACCTACGGCAGCCATGGAGATACCAAACATAGCATAGCCTGCGCCCAGGGGCTCACAGATCTTATATGCAACCAGTGCAGAAACTGCAATACCGATCATAGCCGGCAGAGCAGAGATGAAACCATAAGAAACACCGGAAAGAATGGTGAAAGCAGGACCGGTCTTGGATGCATGAGCAACCTTCTTAACGATGGGCTTGGAGTCATCGGTAAAGTAGTCAGTAGCCAGACCAATAATAACGCCTACCAGCAGACCGGTAGAAGAAGCACCCCAGATTCTCCAGGAGAAGCCTTCAAACAGAGCGGTACACAGAGCAGTCAGAGCCATAAAAATACCGGTGGTAACATATGTAGAGGAGTTCAGAGCCTTGGTGGGGTTACCATTCTTACCAATACGAGCGGTGGCAATCCCCAGGATGGAGGCCAGCAGACCCAGAGCGGCGTAGCACAGAACCATCTGTACATTGCTGAATTCGGCACCGGAGATGGACTGGGCAATAACCAGAGCGGAGGTTAGAGCTGCTACATTGGAGTCGAACAGGTCGGCACCCATACCAGCAACGTCACCTACGTTGTCGCCTACGTTATCAGCGATAACTGCGGGGTTACGGGGGTCATCTTCGGGGATGCCCAGCTCAACCTTACCGGTCAGGTCAGCAGAAACGTCGGCTGTCTTGGTGAAGATACTGCCGCCGGCTTTTGCAAACAGAGCCAGGGAGCTGGCACCAAAGGAGAAGCCCAGCAGAATAGAAGCATCCTTAACGATCATCAGAACGGCAGCAACACCCAGCAGTGCGCAGCCTACAACCAGCAGACCCATTACGGCACCACCATGGAAACCGATCAGGAATGCGGGTTTGATACCCTGCTTGGCAGCCTCGGCAGAACGGCCGTTGGACAGGCTGGCTACCAGAACACCGATCTTACCTGCGATGGCAGAAAGAACGGTACCGAAAATGTAGGATACAGCCATGCCGATGTTGTCAGCAGCACCCTCTTTCCAAATGGGAGAGGGCAGGAACAGAAGAATGAGCAAAGCAACGACTACGGAGAAGATACCCAGGATCTTATACTCACGAGTCATGAAGGTGTTGGCACCTTCGCGGATCAGCTTTGCAACTTCGGTAATCTTGGCATTGGTCTGAGGCTGACGCTTCACCCAAAGATACAGATATACAGCGAAGGCAAATGCTGCAGCGGCTGTCAGAAAGGACAGACCGTAGAACAGGGACATCTGTGGATTCATAAAATGAAACCCCCTTCAATATTTTTATTTTCGAAAGAAGGGGGAGTAGGTATCAGGGGTTACTTAGAATACAGACGCACCATGTCCGCCGCAAAAAAAATAACAGAGCTGTGGAAACAGCTCTGTCAGAATGCCTAGGTATGCAGACGGGCGCTAAGCGCCAATTGCCTGGTAATCGAGATAAACCGGAACCAACTTACTTTCCGGTGACAGACTCCACCACTTATTTCGATCGAGGCTAATGATAGCACACATTGATATATTTGTCAAGGATAATTTACTTTTTGATCTTCGTCAGGGCCTCGTTCAGAGCGATCTTAGCTTCGGTGGGGAACTTGTCGCCTGCCATCTTCAGCATGTCGCTCAAGCGCATCATATTCATGAACTGGGCCATTTCTTCGCCCATCTGAGCCATATCTACCACACCGGCACCGGTACCCTGGCGCATCTGAGCCAGCAGGCCACCCAGGATGGCAGCGGTCTGAGGATTGGACATCAGAACACCCACCTTATCCTTGATGGAATAGTAGCCCTTAGGATACTTGAAGGCTTTGCGGGCTGCTACAGCAGCGGGGTCATCGAACCAGTTGGCGCCCTGATTGCCTTCAGGCAGATCATAAGCATAATTGTGTTCTGCCACAGCCTTCAAAGTGATGGTGTTGGCGGTCACATCGCCGGACTTGGCGGTGATGGTATTTTCGCCCTCTGCCAGTGCCACGTTTTCGAAGACAACAGCGTGGTCCACAGCCTTCTTGGTCTGAACTTCGGTGCCGTTAACCATCAGCGTTACCTCGTCACAGTTGGTATAAACGGTGATATTTCTTTCTTCGGGGGCACGGTCAACGAAGCGGCCGCCGGCGATGTGGATCATGGGCTCAGTGGTCCAATAGGCCTTGTAAACATAGAAGGCATCCTTCTTGGTCTTACGGTCATAGGTGACCAGACCCTTGTTGTTCATACCGATAACGCCGCCTTCATTACGGGCATCTGCTGCGAAGTCGAAGCAGTTCCAAACATGAGTGCTCCACAGGTAGGGACGGGTGGCAAAGGTCTTTAACATCTCGTGATGGTAGTAGTTGGCGTATTCTTCGGTATAGTCGTGGTTGTCCGGCTCAGCGGTGTGCCACTTCAGAATATTTTCGGCGCCGTATTCGGAAACACCCAGACAACGGTTGGGGTTCAGTGCATGGAACTTATCCAGCCAGGGACCATTGTCCTCTACTTCGCCCACATACCAGCCAAAGTAATGGTTGTAGCTCAGAACATCGGTGATGAAAACATGCTCAGAAGTCATGGGAACCATGGAAACTTCAGCCATGGTGGTCAGACGGCTGGGGTCCAGCTTTTTACACAGAGCGTGCAGGTCGCACAGGTTCTGGTACAGGCCTTCACTCTCGCCGGTGATGGTGATCTCGTTGGAGATGCCCCAGAAGCAGATGGAAGGGTGGTTGTAGTTCTGGGCAACCAGCTCGGTCATCTGGGAAATGGTATTATCATAGGCATCCTTGGTGGGAATAAACTGAGAAATAAAGGGAATCTCTGCCCACAGTACAAAACCGGTCTTGTCGCACAGGCTATAGAAATACTGGTCGTGCTGGTAGTGGGCCAGACGAATGGTGTTGGCTCCCACTTCCTTAATAATAGCCACGTCTTCAGCATGATCTTCCTTGGAAATAGCCCAGCCCTTGTCCTTGCGGTCCTGATGACGGGACACACCTCGCAGGGGCACATTCTTGCCATTCAGCCAGAAACCGGTGTTGGGATCCACATGGAATCCGCGATAACCATAGGTTACAACTACGGTATCCAGAACTTCGTCGTCCTTGGTAATTACAGCTTCACAGGTATAGCAGTAGGGATCTTCCACGCCATGCCACAGATGGGGATTGGCCACATCCAGCTTCAAAACGGTATGAGCCTGGGCGGCGGTGGACTGAGTCAGAACCACATTGTCTTCGGCATCCTTCAAAGTCACAGTTACGGTGCAGCCCTCAGCGCCCACCGGGAACAGATCCACACGGGTTTTACCGCTGATGCGGGGAGTTACAAATACAGCGTCGGTACCATCTTTGAGCAGGTCAAAATGAGCGGGCGCCACTTCGATGAAGCTGGCATCACGATACAGACCGCCGTAGAAGGTAAAGTCAGCATTCTGGGGATAAACATCGCACTTGGCATTGGTTACAACCACGGTCAGAACATTATTTTCCGGCAGCATGGCTGCAGTCAGGTCATAGCGGAAAGTGGAGAAGCCGCCCTTGTGAGTGCCCAGCTCACGACCGTTACAATAAACCGTGGCTACATGGTTGGCCCCCTGGAACTCGATGTACTGCTTCTTGCCGGCGGTGGGATTGGGCAGTTCGATCTTGTAAGTGCCGATGCCACGCCAATAGTCAGCGCCGCCATCCTGGCCGTCGAGGGCATTCCAGGTATGGGGCAGTGCCACCTGGGTAAAAGTTTCGCCTTCTTTTGCAAAGAGGGCCTGAGTTAAAAGGGTTTTGATTCGCATAATAGAACTCCTTTCGGGAATAAAATGTGTGTTACAGATTTCTTCCTTATTATAATACCACATGGTTCATAAGTGGTCAAGTGGAGTTTTGGCTTTTAGGGGTTGCGGGAAGGGAAGAATCGTGATAAGATAAGGGCAAAGAAAACAGGAGGAAGAAGAGATGAGTGAAATATCGTACCAGGCGGCTTTGGAGTTCGCCGCAATGAAACATGAAGGACAGGTCCGCAAGGGCGGAGCACCTTATATAACCCATCCCGTGGCGGTGGCCGAAATGTTAAAAGAGCGGGGGTATGGTCTGGACTATCAGATTGCCGGGCTTTTTCATGATTTGCTGGAGGATACGGATGCCACAGAAGCTGAGATCGCAGCGCTGGGAGGGGAGGATGTCTTGGCGGCGGTAAAGCTGTTGACCAAAACTCCGGGCTATGTGATGGCCGATTATATTGCAAGTATTCGAGAAAATGAAATGGCGAAGGTGGTCAAGGCCATGGATCGACTGCACAATTTGCGGTGCGCCTTTGAAGCGGGTGAAAAGTTCCGCCGCAAGTACATCAACGAGAGCCGGGAGTGGTACATGGATTTTGCACCGGAGATCCCGGAGGCTGTGGAAATGTTGGAAAAATCGTTGAAAAATTAACAAAAGTTTAGTTTCAGTTTATTTTTAAGTTGTATAGTAAAGTTGGGGTGATTGTAATGTTTTGCATCCTTGTTGTAGATGACGACAAGAACACGAGGCGTTTAATTCAAGCGGTTCTGGAAGCAGAAAAGTACACAGTGGTGACGGCGGCCAATGGAATTGAGGCGCTGGATGTCATGGACCGAGAGCATGTGGATCTGGTGGTGCTGGATATCATGATGCCCGGAATGGATGGCTATGAACTGACTCGGATACTGCGGCAGAGCGACAATAATCTGCCGATTCTGATGATTTCTGCCAAGCACATGCCGGAGGATAAGCGCAAAGGGTTCCTTGTGGGGACGGATGATTACATCACCAAGCCGATTGATGAAGAAGAGATGCTGCTGCGCATTAAGGCGTTGCTGCGTCGGGCCAAGATTGCCAATGAACGTCGGATTGTTGTTGGCGATGTGGTGCTGGATTATGACTCGCTGACGGTGGCGAAGGGGAATGAAATAATCACCCTGCCTCAAAAGGAGTTCCAGCTGTTGTATAAATTATTATCCTATCCGGGTAAGATTTTTACCAGAATACAGCTGATGGATGATATTTGGGGAGCAGAGAGCGATACCGGATGGGAGACAGTGACGGTCCACATCGGACGCCTGCGTAAGCGGTTCGAAACATGGGATGAATTTACCATCGAATCCGTACGGGGCTTAGGGTACAAGGCGGTGAAAAGGGTATGAAAAAACGGGAAAAAGACGGACGTTTTGCCTTGACCATGATGCTTTCAGGTATCATTTTTACCATCCTGGTCGTTACCATCGCGGTTATCAGCGTGATTTTGTATCTGTGGATCCGCAGCCGAATCATGGTAGAAATCAACGACAATTACATTGAGATTGGAGATATCGTCATTACGGTAGGTGCGGCCAGCTTGATTGTGGGTGCGGGATTGACCATGCTTCTAAGCAGTATTCCGCTGAAGCCGGTCAATATGGTGATGAACAGCCTGAACCGGCTGGGTGCGGGGGATTATTCCACCAGAATCCAATTTGGGAAACCCTTTGGCAGGGTTAAGATTGTTCGCCAGCTCACCGACAGTTTTAACACCATGGCGGAGGAGCTGGAAAACACCGAAATGCTGCGGTCCGACTTTATTAACAACTTTTCCCATGAGTTTAAGACACCCATCGTGTCCATTGCCGGGTTTGCTAAGCTATTAAAGCGGGGCAACCTGACGCAGCAGCAAAAGGCAGAGTATCTGGACATTATCGAAGAAGAATCTTTGCGGCTGTCCTATATGGCCACTAACGTGCTGAATTTGACTCGGGTGGAAAATCAGACGATTTTGACGGATGTAATCGAGTATAATCTGTCAGAGCAGCTGCGGTCCTGCGTATTATTATTAGAAGATAAGTGGGAGCGCAAGGCGTTGGAGTTCAGGTTAGAATTTGGCGAGTATATGATCGCGGCCAACGAGGAGCTGCTCAAGCAGGTGTGGATCAATCTCATCGATAATGCAGTCAAGTTTTCGCCGGAAGGTAAAGAAGTGGAGTTGCGGATCAGCTCAACCAACGATACGATAACCGTGTCGGTCATCAACGAAGGCAGTGAAATTACCCCAGAGGAACAAAAAAAGATTTTTAATAAGTTTTATCAGGCGGATGAATCCCATTCTACAGAAGGAAATGGTATTGGTCTGGCCGTTGTCAAAAAAGTTGTGGATCTGCACCAGGGAGAGGTGTGGGTACAGAGCGGAAATGGCGTGACAGCATTTATGGTAGAACTGCCCAAACGAAGACAGAGAGGTTAAAGAAAATGGAAAAGATCAAAATTACATGTGATTCTACATGCGATCTGACAAAGGAATTGTATGAGAAGTATGACGTGGAGGTTATGCCCTTGGGTGTGGCTTTGGGGGACGAACTGCACTATGACGGTGTGGATGTTTCTGCCCAGGAGATCTTTGCTTATGTGGAGAAGACCGGCACCTTGCCCAAGACATCTGCGGCTTCCATTGGTGAGTACATGGATCTGTTCCAGAAATACACCGAACAGGGCTATAAAGTAATTCATATTAATATTTCCGGTGAGTTGTCTTCCAGCCATCAAAACGCATGTCTGGCTGCAGAAGAAGTAGGAAATGTATATGTGGTGGACAGCCGGAATTTGTCCACCGGTTCCGGACATCTGGTGATTATGGCTGCAGAGCTGGCGGCAGAAGGTCTGGATGCGGAGGCGATTGTGGCCAAGCTGGATGAGGCCAAGGCCAAACTGGATGTAAGCTTCGTGCTGCAGACGCTGGATTATCTGAAAAAGGGCGGCCGTTGTTCCAGCATCGTGGCGCTGGGTGCCAACATGCTCTCACTGCGTCCTGAGATCGAAGTGGATAATGGTAAGATGCACGTGGGCCGTAAGTATCGCGGCAAGATGGAGCGTTCCATCTGCGATTATGTCAAGGGTCGTCTGGCAGGCCGTGAGGATGTGGATTTGAAGCGTATTTTTGTGACCCACTCTTATGTGCCGGATGAGGTAGTACAGAAGGTGATCGCACTGGTCAAGGAGCTGCATCCCTTCACCGAGGTGATCGAGACCAAGGCAGGGTGTACAATCTCCTGCCATTGTGGACCGGCCTGTTTGGGTGTGTTGTTCTTTAAGAAATAAAAGTGTAGAATCCGGGTGAAAGCCCGGATTTTTCTATTTACAAACTTGCGAAAAAATGGTAGGATGGATATGGAATCTCATATGTGGAGGTATGCACAGATGTTAAATTGGTTGGAAAATCCTGAAGTGTTTGCGGTAAATCGCGAAGAAGCCCATTCGGATCACAAGATCAGCGGCTACAAGCAGTCCTTGAACGGGACGTGGCTGTTTTCTTATGCGGAGAATCCCGATGGCCGCAAGAAGGATTTTTATAAAATAGAAGAGTCTACGGAGGGCTGGGACACCATTCAGGTGCCGGGCCACATTCAGATGCAGGGATACGACAAGTGTCAGTACATCAATACCATGTACCCCTGGGAGGGGCATGAGTTCCTGCGTCCTCCTTATATATCCAAAATGTATAATCCTGTGGGCAGTTATGTAAAGTATTTTGACGTGGATGAGGACATTGAGGGACAGATCTACCTGTCTTTCCAGGGTGTGGAGACTGCCTTTTATGTGTGGCTGAACGGGGAGTTCGTGGGGTACAGCGAGGATACTTTTACTCCCGCGGAGTTCTGCGTGACGCCCTATATCCAAAAGAAAAATAATAAGCTGGCGGTGGAAGTGTATAAGCGCAGCAGTGCCAGCTGGCTGGAGGATCAGGATTTTTGGCGGTTCTCCGGGATTTTCCGGGATGTATATGTGTATGGTACGGCCAAGACCCATCTGCGGGACTTAAAGGTGACCGCGGAGTGTGATGGCCGCCTGGATGTGGAACTGGATATAGTCGGAGACGGAGCAGCACGACTGTGCCTGACCGATAAGGAGGGTAAAATCCTTTATCAGGGGACAGAGCTGCACACTCAGGTGGCTGAGGTCCGTCCCTGGAGCGCAGAGGATCCGTACCTGTATACTTTGACGGTGGAAATTGTGGATAACGGGGGCAATATTGTCGAGACCTCCCAGACGAAAGTGGGCTTCCGGACTTTTGAGATGAAGGACGGGCTGATGCAGCTGAATGGTAAGCGCATTATTTTCAAGGGTGTGGACCGTCATGAATTTAGTGTGGAGCGGGGCCGGGCCATTACCGAAGAGGACATGCTGTGGGATGTTCAGTTTATGAAGAAAAATAATATCAACGCGGTGCGTACCAGCCATTATCCCAATCAGACTCGTTGGTATGAGCTGTGTGATGAGTACGGTATTTATGTGATGGACGAGACCAATCTGGAGTCCCATGGGTCCTGGATGATGATGGGACAGTGCCATCCGGAATGGAATGTGCCCGGTTCTTTGCCGGAGTGGAAGGCGGCGGTGCTGGACCGTGCCAAGTCCATGTATGAGCGGGATAAAAATCATCCCTGCGTACTGATTTGGTCCTGCGGTAATGAATCCTACGCCGGTGATGATATTGCTGCCATGGCGGATTATTTCCATAAGGTAGATAAAACCCGGCTGGTACATTACGAGGGTGTGACTTGGAATCGCAAGTATGATTATATCACGGATATGGAGAGCCGCATGTATGCCAAGCCGGTGGAAATCGAGGCGTATCTGCAGAAGAATACGGGCAAACCCTATATCAGCTGTGAATATATGCATGCCATGGGCAACTCTGTGGGCGGCATGAAGCTGTATACAGATCTGGAAGAAAAATATCCGGCCTATCAGGGCGGATTTATCTGGGACTATATTGACCAGGCGGTGTACCGCATCAATGAGGATGGAGAAAAGGTGCTGGCATATGGCGGCGATTTTGATGATCGCGCCACGGATTATGGGTTCTGCACCGATGGTATCGTGTACTGTGACCGAAGTCCGTCCCCCAAGATGCAGGAAGTGAAGCAGTTATACTCCAACATTAAGCTGGCAATGGAAAAGGGCGTGGTGACGGTCAAGAATCAAAACGCCTTTGTGGATACCAGCGGGTATGTTTTCCGGTTGGTATTGGAAAAAGAAGGAGTGCAGCTGGCAGAAGAAAGCTTTGAACTGGCACTGGCAGCTGGGGAGACGGGCACTTATAATGCCCAGAGTACGGTGCCGGAGGCCCCTGGGGAGTATGTTTATACTGTGACAGCTCATTTGAAAGAGACGATGCCTTGGGCCCAGGCCGGACACGAGATCACCTTTGCACAGGAAGTGGTGAAGGTTGCGGCAGAAGAAACTGTGAAAGTACCTGCCAAGGCCCGGGTGGTTTATGGTGATGTGTGCGTTGGTGTGCACGGTGACGGGTTCTCTATTATGTTTGATCGCAGCCAGGGCGGACTGAGTTCGCTGGTATATGACGGGCAGGAGATGATTGTGCGGGTGCCCAAGGTGAGTTTCTGGCGGGCCATGACCGACAACGACAATGGCGCGGGCTTCCCCAATGAAGCGGCCTTGTGGCTGGCAGCCAGCCGAGGTCCGTCCCAGGATCACAGTCAGTATGCCTGTCGGGAGCTGGCAGATCATGTGGAACTGACATTTGTATTTAAGACCCTGCACTTTGAGTATAAGGTGATTTATGAGGCCTATTTTGATGGCCGTGTGGGTGTAAAGGTGGAGTATCCCGGCGTGGCAGACATGCCCAGCATGCCGCTGATGGCCATGGACTTTATGCTGAAGAAGCAATATAATGCATTTACCTATTATGGTCTGGGACCGGACGAAAATTATATTGACCGTGCCAGCGGTGCTCGGCTGGGAGTCTTTAGTTCCACCGCTGAGGAGAACTTCCCCCAGTATTTGAATCCGCAGGAGTGCGGCAATCGTACCGGCGTACGGTATGTGGCTGTGAAAAATGAGGCCGGTGCGGGCATTCGTTTCACCGCGGTGGACACACCTTTTGAGATGAGTGTGCTGCCCTACAGTGCCTATGAGCTGGATCATGCCACCCATATGGAAGAATTGCCTCCGGTGCGTTATACCTGGACCCGCATTATTTCCAAGCAGATGGGCGTGGGCGGCGACGATTCCTGGGGAGCGCCGGTACATGACGAATATAAGATTCCGGCCAGTGAGCCTCAGACGTTATACTTTGTAATTAGTAAGGAGTAATAGTGTGAAAAACAAGTTTTTCACACTGCGTTTTGTGGCTTTCGCAGCTGTGAGCAGCGACGATTTTGCTTCGTAAAACCAGCCCCAATTCCGAAGAAAGGAGAGGCTTTCGTAAGGCGAAAGCCATGAATATTAAAATGAAGATCGAAACAATGATTCAGAAACTGGTAGACTATGCTGTTAAAAACGAACTGATTTTTCCGGAGGATGAGCTGGTAGTGCGCAACCAGCTGATGGATGTGATGGGCATCACCGATTGGACAGAAGCCGAGCCCATTGAAAGTGAAGATACCATCGACCAGATCCTGGATGATCTGGTCGCCTATGCCGCTGAGCAGGGACTGATCTCTGGTACCAACGAATCAAAAGACCTGTTTGATACCAAGATCATGGGTGTGCTGACAGCCCTTCCCAGTCAGATCAATCGTATGTACCAGGAAAAATATGCTCAGTCTCCCAAGGCGGCCACAGACTGGTACTATGATTGGAGCCAGAAGGTGAATTATGTGCGGGCCGGTCGTATTGCCAAGGACTTGCGCTGGACCTATGAATCCGAATATGGCACGCTGGATATTACTATTAACCGTTCTAAACCGGAGAAGGACCCTCGGGACATCGCCGCTGCCAAAAACAGCAAGGCGGCTCAGTATCCCAAGTGCCAGCTGTGCATGGAGAATGCCGGGTATGCCGGCCGCATCGGCCATCCTGCCCGTCAGAATCTGCGGGTGATTCCGCTGCAGATCCAGGGAGAGGCCTGGGGCCTGCAGTATTCCCCCTATGGCTACTATAACGAGCACTGCATCGTGCTGAACTCCAAGCACATTCCCATGAAGATTGATGCAGCGGTATTCAAGAAGCTGTTGGATATTATCGAAGCCTTGCCCCATTATTTCGTGGGTTCCAATGCGGATCTGCCCATCGTGGGTGGCTCTATCCTGAGCCATGAGCATTTCCAGGGCGGTGGATACACCTTTGCCATGTTCAATTCTCCCGTGGAGTATGAATTTGCCATGGCAGATTTCCCGGCAGTAAAGGCTGGCATTGTGAAGTGGCCCATGTCCGTGATTAAGCTGAGCGGCACCGACCGCTGCCAGCTGGAAGAGGCCTGTGCCAAGGTGCTGGCATTGTGGAGAGGCTACAGCGATGAGTCCGTGGGTGTTTATGCCCAGACCGATGCTCCCCACAATACCATCACTCCCATCGTGCGCAAGAACGGTGAGGATTTTGAATGTTACCTGGTACTGCGCAATAATCGTACCAGTCAGGAGCGTCCGCTGGGAATCTTCCATCCCAACCCCTCTCTGCACCATATTAAAAAGGAAAATATCGGCCTGATTGAGGTAATGGGTCTGGCAGTGCTTCCCTCCCGACTGGCAGAGGAACTGGTACTGTTAAAGGATGCCATGCTCTCAGGTGCTGACTTAACAGCGGATGCCAAGCTGGCACAGCACGCCGCGTGGGCGGCAGAGGTTCTGGCAGACCATCCGGAATTTGCAGCAGATAACGCCCAGAACATTCTGGAGCAGGAAGTGGGCGCCGTTTTTGCCCAGGTTCTGACCGATGCGGGCGTATTTAAGCGGGACGAGGCAGGGCAGGAGGCCTTTAAGAAGTTTGTCAGCCTGTTGTGATTCAACAATCGTTGAAGCTCAATTGACATAGAATTGAAGAATTACTGATACACTGTATCGTGTAGTACGACGAAAGGATGGATACAGATGTTCAAGATTTTGATTGTGGAAGATGACCGAGAGCTGAGACAGCTGTTTGAGCACGTTTTGGTTAAAAATGGTTATGCGGTGAAAGGAGTCTCCAACGGCCAGGAGGCGCTGGACGCCATGGAAAATGAATATTACGACCTGATAATTTCTGATATTATGATGCCGGTGATGGATGGTTACGAGCTGGTGCGTCATCTGCGGGAGGCGGGGAATACCATCCCCATGCTGATGATCACCGCCAAGGCCGCCTTTGACGACATGCGTTTGGGTTTCTTGTCGGGCACCGATGACTTTATGGTAAAGCCCATCAATGTAAACGAGATGGTACTGCGAGTTGGCGCCCTGCTGCGTCGGGCCCAGATGATCAATGAGCGTCGTCAAGTGATTGGCAGCACGGTGATGGAGTGCGATTCCCTGACAGTTACCTGCAATGGCGAGAGTATGATTTTGCCCCAGAAGGAGTTTATGCTGCTGTACAAGATGGCATCATTTCCGGGACGGATCTTCACCCGGCAGCAGCTGATGGACGATATCTGGGGATATAATTCAGAAAGTGATACTCATACGGTGGATGTGCATATTGGCCGGTTAAGAGATCGTTTTCGGGATTGTCCGGATTTTAAGATTGTGACGATCCGTGGACTGGGATATAAGGTGGTAAGACAATGAAATTAAAAAGTCCGGGCCGCTGGAGCCTGAGAGTACGTTTTACGGTGCTGGTGTTATTGGAACTGATCCTGGTCAGCGGTATTTCGCTGATAGTAGCAGGTCTGCTGGATTATTGGTTTCAATGGGAGTGGCATTTTTCTCTGGGCATATGGCTTTTTATTGTCAGTGTTCTGGTGGGGGCCGGCGTCAGTGTGTTTGTCAGTGAAATGATGTTTAAGCCCATTAAACGGTTGGAAAAGGCCATGCGCATCGTGGCGTCCGGTAATTTTGATGTGCAGCTGAACGGCGAAAAAGAATCTGCCGAGGTGCAGGAGATTTACGAAAATTTTAACCTGATGACCGAGGAGCTGGCAGCCACAGAGATTCTGCAGACGGACTTTGTGTCCAATGTTTCTCATGAATTTAAGACGCCCATCAGTGCTATTGAAGGATACGCCACGCTGCTGCAGGCGGCAGAACGGGCTACCCCTCAGGAGCAGGCCCAATATGTGGAAAAGATTTTGACCAATACCCGTCGCTTATCCAACCTGGTAGGAACTATTCTGCTGTTATCCAAGGTGGATAATCAGGCCATTCAGGATCAGCCGGTGACTTATCGGTTGGACGAGCAGGTCCGCCAGTCGGTGGTGTTGCTAGAGCCGGAATGGTCCAAGAAAAACATTGAGTTCGATTTGGATATGGAGAGCATCGGCTACACCGGCAACGAGAGTTTGATGATGCATGTATGGAATAACCTGATTGGTAACGCCATCAAGTTCAGTCCAGAAGAGGGCTTGATTAACATCAAGCTTATGCAAAAGAAAAATCGCATTGAGTTTGTCATTGAGGACTGCGGGCCGGGTATCAAAGAAGAGGCCCAGAAACATATATTTGATAAGTTTTATCAAAGTGACAGTTCCCACAAGGGCGAAGGAAATGGTCTGGGGCTGGCGCTGGTTAAGCAGATCTTAAAAACCTCCAACGGCAGCATTTTCGTGGAGAACCGAGCCGAAGGCGGCTGCAGATTCACCTTGGTGCTGGCAGTGGAGGCGGAAGGATAAAATAAAAGAAAAATAATATAATAAGCCTAAGAAGTCTATTCAAAAGTTGTAAAAAACAAAATGTGAATTTACTTTTTAGGCTTGATTTTTTGCGAAAAAGCGAGTAAAATAAAGTCACACTTTATTTTACTTGAAAAGGAGGAGCTGTATGTATATTCAACGACATTTAGAGGAACAGATTCGTAAGGCGTCACAATATTATCCGGTTGTGATGGTCTGTGGACAGCGACAGGTGGGCAAGTCTACCATGCTAAATCATATCAAAGAATCCAATCGCCGTTATGTTACCCTTGATGACGGTAATGCGCGCAGGCTGGCTGTTAATGATCCTACATTATTTTTTGAAACCTATGGATATCCTCTTTTGATTGATGAGTTCCAGCGGGTTCCTTCAATTCTGGTGGAAATGAAGCGTATTGTGGATCAAAAAGCGCTGGCAGGTGAAGACAATAGCGGAATGTTTTGGATTACCGGCTCTCAGAAGTTTAAGATGATGCAGGATGTATCAGAATCTTTGGCGGGTCGTATCGCTATTTTTGATATGTCGGGTCTTTCGACGGCGGAGCTGGAAGGTCGTCCTGGAGCGATGTTTCATCCGGATCTGCAAACCATTCGAGAGCGTCTGCAATTTAGTAAGCCTAAGAATATCCATCAGGTATACGAAAACATTTTTCGGGGAGGCATGCCCAAGTTATGCACGACGGATTTGGATCGGGATCGTTTTTATATGGACTATATTAACACATATATTGAGCGGGATATCAAAGAACTGGCCCAAGTTGGGAAGCTGAATGAGTTTTATGATTTTTTGGTGTATATGGCAGCGAGAACCGGCCAGGAACTGAAGTATGATGAAATTGCCGGCGCAATTGGAGTTTCAGCACCTACCGCAAAATCATGGGTCACTATTTTGGAAAAGTCCGGTATTATTTTTATTTTACGGCCATATTATTCTAATATTACAAAACGGTTGGTCAAAACACCCAAGGTGTATTTTATGGACACAGGACTTGCGGCGTATTTGTGTCGCTGGCCCAGTGCAGCAACGCTGGAAAATGGTGCAATGGATGGCGCTTTCTTTGAGACCTATGTGGTGACAGAGATCGTAAAAAGTTACTACAATGCAGGAAAACCGGTAGATCTTTACTATTATCGGGACATCAACAAAAAAGAGATTGATTTGCTTGTGGTAGAGGGGGATAAATTGTATCCTATTGAGATTAAAAAAGGTAAGGCACCAGACAAGCCTGATAAAAACTTTAATGTACTCCAGCAGTTCAAGTTAAAGGTTCAGCCGGGTCTGGTTTTATGTATGAGCGATGAATTAATTCCTTATAATCGTGAGGCATGGTACTGTCCGGTGTCTGTACTGTGATAGAAAAAATTAGGGGGCAGCCGTGGCTGTCCCCATTCTTTCTTTGTTTTTAATAGTACTTACAGTGCGTTCAGCTTCTGCTGGATGCTGGGCTTGGGAATAGCGCCCACGATCTGGTCCACAACCTGTCCGTTCTTGATAAACAGCAGGGTAGGGATGCTCATTACATTATACTTCTGGGCGATGGCAACGCTCTCATCTACGTTCAGCTTACCAATCTTAACCTTGCCCTCGTACTCCTTGGACAGAGCCTCTACGATGGGAGCCACCATTTTACAGGGGCCGCACCAATCTGCGTAAAAATCAACCATAACGGGAATATCGGACTGCAGGACTTCCTGCTCAAAATTTGCTTGATTAAAATGATGCAACATAGTAGTTTCCTCCTTTATATGTGTATGTCTGTATTATAACATTATTCCGCAAAAAGGTCAATTTATTTACGGAATTGACATTCCATGAATATTATGATAATCTAACTACTGGGAAAGGACGGTGACAAGATGCAGGAGTTTCGCAGAGTCAATCAGTTTGCAATGCTGATGCTGGCAGTGATGGTGTTGGGCAGTGGGATGGTGGCCATGGTGATGTCCTGGTTAGGGACGGATCATCTGCTGGTGAGATATATTTTGGTGTATGGGCTGCAGTTTGTATGCCCGGTGGTGCTGTACTGCGTGACCATCAGGGAGTATAAGCCGGGAGAAATTCTGCGCCTGGGTCAGCCCAAGGTATATACCTATGTGCTGGTAATCATTTTTGCAGTGGCGATCCAGCCCTTTTTGATGTGCGTGTCGTCGCTGACCTCCATAATTTTTAAGAATTATGTGAATGCATCCATGGCCAAATACTTGGAGAATCCGTTGTGGCTGACGTTGATCTCTGCAGCACTGATTCCGGCGGTGTGTGAAGAGCTGCTGTGTCGGGGCGTGTACCTGTCCGGATGCCGCCGGCTGAATATTTATCTGTCGGCTGCATTAAACGGTGCGTTTTTTGGCATACTGCATATGAACCCCCAGCAGAGTATTTATGCGGCGATCTTTGGATTCTTGTGTGCGCTGATTGCCATTGGCGCCAATTCGGTGTGGCCGGCGATTGTGGCCCATTTCCTGATCAATGGAACCCAGTTGATACTGGCCTATGTGCAGGCTTGGCTGCCGGAGTATCCGTTGGTGATGGAACTGATGGCGGAGGATGCCCTGTGGAAGATGCTGCCCACGGCCATTTTGCTGGCGGCGGTGGCAGTGTGGTGCCTGGTCCGGATCTTTTATGTGAATGGGCGCCATGACCTGCTGAAGAAAAAGTCCGAGATGGAGCTGAACGAAGCCTTCCCGGGTCTGTGCTGGTTCGGCGGCCTGGTGGCCGGCTTTGTAATCATCATTATTATGGTAGGAATTTGAAAAAAGTAAAAATAGTATTTGACTTTTGGTTAAAGCTATGGTATACTAATGAACGCTAGCGAAATAGTTG
>JAFUJY010000096.1 GCA_017467985.1 Bacillota bacterium | reverse complement strand
GAAACCTTTTCCGGATGATTAAACGCATTGGACACAGTTCCCACAGAAACTCCTGCAAGCCTTGCCACCTCTTTAATATCAGCCATGTTCCTTCCACCTTTCCAGTTAAAATATAATTTTCAGAGCTTCAAATTCTCCCAAATTCTTCAGGATGAATGAAATCTTTCCATCCTGGTATGTAAACGGAATCTTCTCTCCTGTTACAATAGAATACATTTCCTTAGGTTCTTCCTTTAATGCAGTCCGCACAGAAATATTCTGCACAGGTACCGGTTGGAAAAAGGAGCGGCCAAAATGTCCTGTTCCATTGATAAAACTGATCATTGCCTGCTTACCGTCTTCTCTATATCCTCGGGTAATCTCAACCATGGGGGTAAAGGGCGTATTCTCAGCAGTCTCGATCCCTGCAAAAGATAGCAGAATCTCTTTCATGAAACAAAACGTATTCTCATAGCCCTCTTCGTAATAGAGTTTTCCGGGAAACCATGGAATCTGAATTCCTTTTCCGGCTCCATAAGTATGAACCGTAAATCCGGGATCCTGTGTCTCCTCTGTATAATAGCAGCGTTCCGGCGGACCATAATGATGGGGCGGAATCAATCCCAAATATTGCTCCGTATCCTCTCCATAGGAAGCACAGCGATACTCATCACCAAAAAAGATCAACTCCGTATCCGTAAACTTGGGAAACCTGTCTGCTTCATGACTTCGAATTCTAAACATTCCAGAACGCATATCTTTTCGCTCTGCCAGAATCGTCGCCTTTCCCATACACTCAAACCCAAAATTGGTTCGCTTAACGCCTCCATCAGAAAAATGAGCCGTTTTCCCTGTTATAATCAGGCACCCGCCGTCCTGCACATACTGATCAAAAATCCGAATCAACTCTTCAGAAATGATTTCCTTATCCGGCAGAATCACCGCCTTAAACCTTCGAATATCCTCCACGGAGTGAATGTTCAAGACGGAACTCTCTTCAAAGAAGATATGACTTTCCGTAAGAGCTCGAATCCATCCACGGGCCTCTGCTCCGCTGGAATACCGATCGCCTCTGATTAACAGTACATCACCTGAAATAAACATTCCTCGATAATCCTCGTCGTGAGCCGCCATAAAGGAAAAGGCTTTCTTTACCGGTGCATACAATTTCCGATCCTTATGGTTGTCCAGGCGCCCCATCAAATAATAATCAAGACCAACATAATTCCCCAGATCCTGCCACATGCGCAGCGCCTGCATATGCACGTCCACAGCCACATGACGATAAAAGAATCCAATAAAATCCACAGCAGCATTGCTGCAGACATGGTCATGGGACAGCGATGTTGCACCTCGGGCTACCGAAGAAGAACTATATATCCAATATGGATCCCGTCTAACTTTATATTCTGTGTTAGACTCTACCCGAGCAAAATCCAAACCATCCACCGCAATTTCAGGATTGATAGACTTGATCATCTTCGCCATGCGTTGGTTAATATCTTTTGTCACTTGTTCTTTAAACAAAATATACTTCCAAAGAATAGAATCATCTGTCTCTTCCTTGGCTGGAATCTCCAACCCGTACATTGCCCGAAATCTTTTTTGACAGTTTTCACAGTAACATCTGCCATATTCCCGGTAACTGTAATCCCGTTCTCTGAAGCCACCCATATTGATGAATACACAATCTATCGGAAACTTCCTGACAACCTCTTCCATGATTTCGAAGACTTTTTCCTGCTGGACCCCGCCGCAGGGACACATATGGACATCACCATTATAGTTAATGATATCTCCGGAAGCGGACCGATAGGCCCAATCCGGATGTCTTTCGTACACCTCTTTCCTGGCCTTGGAAAAATCCATACGAGCAATCACTCGAATTCCTGCATCATGACATGCATTCATGATCTCTTTTAGAGATGAACCGGTAAGAAATGGGCTTTTCGGATGATCTTCCACCTCGGTATCATAGCTTGCTAAAATACCTCCGGTATTGATCATCACTACTGTCGCCTTAAACTCCTGAAGTTGCTTTACATACTCATCTGCCTGGATATCCTGCATGTCAATTTCCCGCAAATTCGTCTGAATCAATCTCCAGGGTGTGTTATTCCACCAGTGTTTCATATACTCCTCCTTTAACTATAACACTTTCTCTCCACATGTCAAGTGTTTTATTGGCCTGCTGCGTTTTACGCGGTGACATTTCTTCTGTTATCAAAAGAATTATTTATTAATAATACCTTCTAAATTTCCTTCTGCTGCACAACGGATAATGGGCGCCATATACACATCTACATCCTCCGCAGTCATGGATACAGGCATATTCTGAAGCTTCATTGCCAATTGGGGATCTTTAGCCGCAGATAGAATTCGTTCCACATGCTTCAGGCTAAACCCAGGCAAATCCTTCAATTTCGTGGGTGCATGAATGGATTTTCCAAAAGCAATCAGCCCTTCTGCTACAGCAATTGCCAGTTCTCTTCCCTGCAGCTCCTTTACATCTCTGCCAATAAAACCATGTCTGTGCAGCACCTCCCCCACGGCAGCCAATTGTTTTTGAATTGCCGGAGAATAAAATACCGCATAATACGGATTCATAATTTCACAGGCTGTTCCATGGGCTGTTAAATCCACCAGTGAAAAACTGGTCAAGTGGGCGCCGCTGGTCCCCCCCACCATAATTGCGTATCCACCCAAATCCGTAGCCAGGCCAATTGCCTCCCTTGCTTCTCTATCTCTGGGATTCTCTATGATCCGCTGCGCATAGGTTAATGCCAGCTCCAAAGTAGTGAGTGCCAGTTCTTTTTTCAACTCATAGGTTTCTGCATTGGCACCACAGAATACTTCAAAGGTATGAGATATCGCATCTAACACACCATCCACAGATACGCTGGGAGGCATTGTAATGGTGGTTTCATAATCAAAGATGCTTGCAGCGGGAACCACAGCCATATCCACGATCAGCTTTTTCTGCCCCTTCGCAAGATCTGTAATATTAGAGTATTTCGTCAGGTGCGCTCCACTGGAAGCTGCCGTTTGAACCGCAATTAGCGGGATCATTTTACGTCCACTTTTTTCCATTTCTTCTGTAATCATCCCTGTTCCGAAATACTGATCAATGCCGGATATCGGACGATCCCAAAGAACAGCCAGCGCAATCGCTGCCTTACATCCATCAATGGCTGAACCCCCGCCAATCACCACTACACAATCCGGCTGATACTGCATAATGCAGGATTGAAGACGATACACATCTTCTTTGGGGGCATTGGGCATAGGTCCATAAATCACTTTATGAGGCGTGACCACTCCACCGGCATCTTCTATAGAAGAAATCGCTGCTTTGGCCAGAGAGTCCATGTGGTGCTCTCCCGATATTACCAACACGTTCTTGCCATAATGGCTGACCAATTCTCCGATCTGATGAAACACCCCTAGCCCAAAAATATAATCTTCTTTTTTCCAATCCTTGAGCAGCTGGTATGCTTTTTCTTTTGCAGTCACAGCGATTCCTCCTTTTTCAGATTATAAAATCATTTACTATAGTATAAATAGCTTCCGGGAGCAACATGATAGGTCCTTCCGGCAATCACAATATCGGACTCTACAGGAGTGGTAATTTCATAGCGCCAGCCATCTTCTGTCTGTTTCCAATAAGAAATGATCACACCATGACGAGTATGCAATTCACCCTTCAGCCAATCCAGGCGTTTATCCGGCTTGGGCTCAATTCTAACCTTGCTGTAACCCGGATATTCTTCCAGTCTGCGGATACCTGCCGCAACACTATATACCCAATCAGCAACAGAGCCGTAGGCATAATGATTGTACGAATTCATCTTTGCACTCCAGAAGCTTCCATCTTCTTTAATACCATCCCAATGCTCCCAGATGGTGGTTGCACCCTTTCGTACCGAATACAACCAAGACGGATATTCTTCTCTTAACAGCAGTGTATAGGCCAGTTCTTCATAGCCATATTCACTAAGCACATGCAGCAGATAAGGAGTCCCCACAAATCCGGTCTGTAGACTGTCCCCACATTCATGAATCTTCTGAACCAGCAAGTCCACCGTCTTTTGCGGTTCTGTTGTCAGTCCAAAATTCACTGCAAGCACACATTCTGTCTGGGTCAAATATTCCGGATAAGTTTTGCGGAAGGTTTCTACCACGTGACCATACAACTCCTCATAAGCACTAACATCCTTCTCCAATAGCTTACCAATCTTAATAACCAGTGCGATGGAATTGGCATAATAGGCAGAACAGATAAAATACATTCTAGAAGCACCCCGCATGCTGCCCGGTTCTGCATCCAAACCTAACCAGTCTGCATAGTGCTTTCCACCGGTCCACAAATATTTATCCTGGGTAATAGTGGCGATATAATCTACCCATTTACACATGCAGGTAAACTGATCCTGTAAAATCTTAGGATTACCGTAGGCTAGGTATATCTCCCAAGGGCAGATTGTGGCTGCATCCCCCCAGGCTGAACTGGGTTCAGACTGCAGCAAATCGGGAATGACCGTCCCCACATATCCATCCTCATGCTGTTCTGCCACCATATCCGCCAGCCATTTTGTAAAGAACTTCTCCACATCGTAGTTCAGGCAGGCCGTTCGAATAAATACTTGCGCATCACCGGTCCAACCCAGTCGCTCATCTCTTTGGGGACAATCCGTGGGAACTTCCAGAAAGTTGCCCTTCTGACCCCAAATAATATTATCGAACAG
>JAFUJY010000095.1 GCA_017467985.1 Bacillota bacterium | reverse complement strand
GCCTGCGAGAAAACAAAACCATAAAATGCAGCCGAGAACTGTCCCGTACCTGCGGCCTGATTCACCGCTTTCAACAAGACTACGAAAAAAATCATGGCAGAGCCCCCACCCTTGAAGAACTCTGTCATGACCTTCAATTGTCCCGGGAAACTGTTCTGCTGGCACTGGGCGCCGCCCACTCCCAGAACGTAGCTTCTTTGGATGAGCCCCTGTCAGAAGATGAAGAAGTGTCCCTGGGGGATACCATTTGCGACACGCAAAAAGGGCCCTCCATCGAGGACCATCTGGATCTTTCTGCCAGCCTGGCATCCCTTCCTCTGCCAGAACAACAGCTCATCCGCCTGCGATATTACCAAAACAAAACACAGACCCAGACTGCCAAGCTCTTAGGCTTAACTCAAGTCCAGGTCTGTCGTATGGAAAAACGAATCTTAAAATCCCTGCGCCAAAAGATCCTCTACCAGTCGGGGTAACTCTCGGATGTCATGCAGCTGCCAGCCCCCTTCCACTTCGCCGAAACCATAGGCCGCATGGATAAAGGGAATGCCGGCCTCTCTGGCAGCTTTGCAGTCCCCGGGGGTATCCCCCACATAAATGGATGATTCAAAATGATTGCGCTCCATGACCAGCCGAATATTCTCACCCTTGGGAAGCATGGTACTGCCATGATCCTCATGATCGCAGAAATATTGTGCCAGCTGATGATGCTCCAAAAAAGCTTCGATATAGCCGGGGTTACAGTTGCTGACAATGTATAACTTGTACTTCCGGGACAGTTCTTCCAGCACCTCTGCCAGTCCGTCAAACAATCGGCCGCCCTCTGCCAGAATATCCTGCACTTCCTCCTGGCAGCAGATGTCGATTACTTCCAGCCCCTGTTCCAATGTCAGCTCCGGAAATAACTTTCCGGAAATCTCCTCCACGGTCAGTCCCATGATGCCTTGTATATCTTCCATTTGAGGCACCTTTTTTATGCGGGCATCCTTTTCGCATACCCGCTTCCAGGTCTTGGCCACCGTCTCCGTGCCATCCCATAGTGTTCCATCCAGATCAAAGCCAATGGCATCTAACCTAATACTCATGCCTCGCCTCCAAAATAACTATTGATAAAGTGCAGTCCCAGCTTGAAGCCCGGCAGAAGACTGTCAGTCTCCACATATTCCTCCCGGGTATGGGCGCCATGCCCGCTGTAACATCCAAAGCAGGCACTGGGAATTCCCATGGACAGGGGAATGTTGCAGTCCGTGGACCCGGAACTGCCCTGGGGACGGACCCCGCCGTTATACAAACTCATACTGTTCTGGCAGCGCTCCATCAAGGCCGCCTGCTTGTCTTCATCCACCGGCGCACCGCAGGGACGCTCGCCCAAAAGCTCCACATTTACGGTAACCCCTTTTGCCCGAAAATATTCAATGGCCGCCTCAAAATGCCGGTCCATAATAGTCAAGTCTTCTCTGGCATCGGAACGGAACTCGTATAAAATCTCACACTGCTGGGCAATGGTATTGACAGAGGTCCCGCCGCTGATGGTTCCCACATTATAAGTGGTACGGCCATTCTGGGGCACCTTCATGGAATACAGCGAGTCGATCAGCGCCGCCATATAGGCAATGGCATTGCGGTTGCCAAAGGCTCCATAGGAATGCCCACCCTCGGTGCAGATCTCTACCCGATAACGCTTGGACCCCACAGCTTTGGATACGATCCCTTTCATGCCTCCATCCAGGGAGATCAATTCTTTCACCCGATGGCCATAGGTCTTCATGATATGACGACATCCTTTTAAGTTGCCCAGCCCCTCCTCGCCGGAGTTACATACCAGCAACACACCGCCATCTGTGGGTGTCAGCTTTTTCTCCGTCAAATAACGGGCGGCCATCAGCAGTACCACCAGATTGGCCGTATCATCCCCCACGCCGGGAGCACACAATCTGCCAGCTTCTTCTTTCAACGGCAGCTCGGTCATATCCGGAAATACCACATCCAAATGGGCCATAATCACTGTCAACGGATTGTCATCGGTCACCTCAAAGGGGATCTGCACATTCAGGGCTTCGTCAATGGTCACGTTCTGCACTCCATGATCTAAAAGCCACTGTTTGCAAAACTCCGAGCGTTTTTCCTCGTGATTGGAAGGCGCCGGAATCCGTGCCAGCGTCTTTAATAATTCATAAGCCTCCTGGGCATATTCCACCGCATATTGTTCAGTCATCATCATGGGTTAACTCCATCCTTTCCGGTTCTGTAATTTTCTCTCTGGCACACACTGCCAGTACATAGTCTTCAATCTGCCAGGTCCGAAACTCCCAGCCCTGTACTAGGGACAGATCTGCCTTACGCCGCAGCCCCTCGCCACAGGCCTTCACATAGCTTTCCTTCATGGCCCACAATCGGGTAAATTCATACTCCGACTGGCCCACCAGTGCCCGTTCTTCTTCACTGTAAAAACGTGCCAGCACTCCTGGCCGAATGGCTCCGATCCTTTGAATATCAATGCCCACCGGCATATCTGCCACCACACAGGCAGCATACACCCCGCCATGGGTTAGGTTGAATTCAACCGCCCCGGCACCTGGAAAAAAGGGCTTGCCATCCGGGGTATACTCCACTGCCGGCACCGGCATTCCCACAGCCTTTTGTAATAGAAGCCAGGCTCCCAGGCTGCACTTTCTGGCCTCCATGGCCCGCAGTGCCAGCGCCTTTTCCCGGCGAAACTCTGGCACCTGGGTTAAGGCCCAGTCCACATCCAGGTCCATCACATTTGCATAGTATATCTTCATAACAGCAACAACAAGGTTCCTCCTGTAATCATGATCAGACCCACTCCCGCTTTCATGGACAATTTTTCCTTGAAAACAATCCACGAAAAGGCAATGGTCACCAGAATACTCAGCTTATCAATGGGTACCACCACACTGGCCGGCCCCTCCTGCAGCGCACGGTAATAGCATAGCCAGGAGGCACCGGTGGTAATCCCCGACAGCCCTAAGAATATCCAGCTCTTAGGATCAATTTTTCCAATGGTATTCTGCTTTCCAGTGGCAAATACCACCACCCAGGCCATCACTAAAACCACACTGGTACGAATCGCCGTTCCCAAATTAGAATTAACACCTTCGATTCCAATCTTTCCCAAGATCGAAGTCAAGCTGGCAAAAACAGCCGACAAGAGCGCATAAATAAGCCACGCTTTACTATGCTCACCGTCCTGCACCTCTTTTTTCTGAATCATCAAATATGTACCCACACCAATCAGCACGATTGCATCTCCCTTTAGCCAGCTTAAGCCCTCTTGAAAGAAAATCAGTGCCAGAATCATAGTCAAAATGGTGCTGGACTTATCAATGGGTGTCACTTTATTCACATCCCCCATCTGCAGTGCCTTAAAGTAGCACAGCCATGAGGCACCGGTAGCCAGACCGGACAACACCAAAAATACCAGTGTTTTACTCTGCAAAGTTTTTAAGCCTTCTTGCGCCCCTACCACAAATACCATCAGCCAAGCGAAGGCCAAAACTATAATGGTTCTTAATGCAGTAGCCACATTAGAATCCGTATTCTTAATTCCGCATTTTGCCAAGATTGCTGTTGCGCCGGCAAATACTGCACTACAAAAGGCATAAAACAACCACATGGTTCATTCCTCCTATTTATAATGCAGAATACTTCTCCAACAAGGGCAGCGAGTCCACATCCTCCGGAATCTCCGCCATATATACCTGGTTATAACCGGTACGGTCACTGGTAAAGATCACGTACTTGCCATCCGGCGAAATGGCAGGATGCACATGAGTGTTCTGATCCTTAAATGAAGAAAAATGCTGGCACAATGCTCGGGGCGCTTCGTACCCCGATCCATTCCACTTCCAGACCCGCACATACTTTCCATCCGCACCGCCGTCACCCACAATTAGGGACACATCTCGAGAATAGATATGGCCTGTATTATAAGGAAATACGGTCTCCACATTGTCCGTATTATCAAAACGGATCCGACCCATCACTTTACTGCCATCCGGCTTGGTGCCGTGGTACCCAATATGAACTCCGTCCTGATACCAGTATTCATGACCCACCACTTCGCCGGGCTGAGTCTCGTGAATCTTCCACACCTCGCCCGTTCGGGTGTTCATCCCCCAAATGCGGTGATCCACCGTATGCCAGGGCCCTTCATGACAGAAGGTAATCCAATCCGGATTCACTGGGCTTACATTCACATGGGCAATCCAGCACTTTTCCTCCCGGATACACTCTGCGCTGCTGCCATCATAACGAATCTTTAAAATCCGGCTCAAAGGCTTGGCCTCCGCAATCTTATTAAAACCAATATAGCCATGCTGGGTATCCACCTGGAAGTTGGCGGTCACATCCTCATAAATGGAAGTATAAATGTATTCACTGTCCCGCCCGCAGCTGACAATATGCTTGCGGAATCCTTCGGGAATGATATAAATCGTCCGCAGCTCATAACTCATCAAGTCCAGTCGCTTCAGCTCCGTCCCTGCGAAAAAGTAGCAGTAATTGCGCACCGGATCCACAATGCCTTCCAACATCACATACTCCTCCGGATATGGCAGCACCGGCAGCTGAGTCAACTGGGTAATTTCAAAGGTCTTTAGATCAATGGAAAAAAAGTTGGATTCATTATCCCGATCTCCACACACCACCATCTTGGTATCATTATCATAAAAACTATTATTCGTAAAATACAAATGGTTACAGTTGGCCCTATATCCGGTCAAACGACTGACCCATGCCCCTGTATCCGGATCCTGCTCACGGGCCATCTCCGGTGCAAATTTTTTACCGATTCCCATACCTAATTCCTCCTTATATTGGTACCTTCAGTATACCATAAAATATTAGAAAAAAATAGTAAAAAACTTTAAAAAAGGTATTGACATTTCTTATATGACCTGCTATAATACAAACATAACAAACAACTAATATTAGTTGATAATAATTATCATTTAATCCAAGGAGGATTTTCAAATGGCTAAATATGTATGTGCAATCTGTGGTTATGTTCATGAAGGCGAGACCGCTCCGGAGAGATGTCCCCAATGTAAGGCTCCCGCTTCCAAGTTCAATGTAATGAATGAAACTGCCGAGAAGGTTTGGGCTGCTGAGCACGTTGTTGGCGTTGCTAAGGGTCTGGATCCTCGTGTGATCGAAGGTCTGCGTGAGAACTTCACTGGCGAATGTACTGAAGTTGGTATGTACCTGGCAATGGCTCGCGTGGCTCATCGCGAGGGTTACCCCGAGATCGGCCTGTACTGGGAGAAGGCAGCTTACGAAGAAGCTGAGCATGCTGCCAAGTTTGCCGAACTGTTGGGAGAGGTTATTACCGATTCCACCAAGAAGAATCTGGAAATGCGTGTAGATGCTGAGAACGGCGCTACCCAGGGTAAGTTTGATCTGGCTAAACTGGCTAAGGAACTGGGCTATGACGCAGTACATGATACCGTGCATGAAATGGCCCGCGACGAAGCAAGACATGGTAAGGCATTTGAAGGCCTGCTGAAGAGATACTTTGGTTAATTCAAATATAAAGGAGGACATGACTATGAAGTATGTATGTGACGTATGTGGTTGGGTATATGATGAAGAAGAAGCTGGCGTAAAGTGGGAAGATCTTCCCGAAGATTTCGCTTGCGAACTGTGTGGCGTAGGCAAGGACGAGTTCAGTCCTGAAGAGTAATCAATAAATAAATTTGAGGCCCGGCTCTGTGCAAGAGTCGGGCTTTCTTGTTGTAAGGGACGATCAAAATTATCCCAGCCCCAATATTCTATTATATTGCCACTGGCATCATAAAAACACTTGACTTTTCCAAAATACCATACTATACTAAAGCCAAGTTCTTGACTCTTTTATTCGGAGGTTCATCATAATGGACAACAAAATTTTCGATTGCCGGACCGGTAATATCTCTGATAATCATATTCTTCCTTTT
>JAFUJY010000094.1 GCA_017467985.1 Bacillota bacterium | reverse complement strand
TCTTACATTTTTAGATGGAGATGCGTTCATGAATATCTGGGGATTTGGTGAAGATAACTGTGGTAATGAGGTGAATCTGAAGCGAAAGGGCGATATTGAGCGGAACGGAAATGTGATTACAACTATTGATAAAGAGCTTTTACAGGACATTGTGGGCCGCTACAATGTAACCATCAATAATAAAACCTATGATACCATTTGTGTAATCTATGTGGATAGTCAGAATAGCCGCATTCTGACCGAACAGTTCCTGGACAAGAATGGCCGCACCATTCTGTGGCGGCGATTCAACCGCAACGATTGGGCGCTGGATCGATATGGCAAGCCCTGGAGTGAGCAGCTGCCGGACAATGACCGTTTGATTGTGAACGGTGAGATATTTGTGCAGTGGTATGATTGTATTACAGATTATATTTTGTAAAATAAAGGATTCATTAGAAATATGATTGGTTAAATTCTGGGAAAGTTATATTGACAAAATAATTCAGGAGTGGTATACTACAGATAGTCAAAGGCAATTATGACTACCATGAATGCAAAACGAACCCCCCAAGAGGTGCGACTCTTGGGGGGTTCTTGTCCGTTACGGTGGACTAGCCGTTTGGGATGGGCTGCGCATTATGTATGTTTTCCGTCCATCCACTTACAAACATAGTATGCGACTACGCTTGCCAGTACGGAAATCAAAAAGGCAATTATTAAATCCATGAATGCTCACCTCCTTCTGTGCGAAAGAGTCGCAGCGTGGAATATTATACCAAAAAAGACATTTTTGACAAGAAGATTTTTTTGATTTGGATATTAATATATTTTCATAGCACCTTATGCACTTTTATGGTACAATAGCCTTATTCAACGGATAGTTTACCAACGATACAACGAATGGTTGGGCGGATTCAACGATTATTCCCTTCATTCTTCACAAAAGAGGGGCTATAATGAGACCATCCCAAGAAGAAAAGGAGAAGATGATGATGGAAATGACACTGGGAAGTAAGATTGCAAAGTATCGTAAGGAAAAGAATTGGAAGCAGGATCAGCTGGCAGAGATGTTGGGGGTGACACCCCAGGCTGTATCCAAATGGGAAAACGACCTGTCCTGTCCGGACGTGATGATGCTGCCTAAGCTGGCACAGATTTTTGGCGTGACCATAGATGAACTATTATCTAACAAGGTGGAACCGGAGACCCGTCTGGTGCCTATGAAGGAGCGCAAGAATCCGGACGATATGATTATGCATATAAATGTATTATCAGCAGAAGGGGACAAGGTCAAGGTGAACCTGCCCATTCCACTAGTAAAGGCGGCTCTGGAAATGGGGATGAGTATGAACGTGCAGGGTGGCGATGTTTTGAAAAATATCGACATCAATAAGATCCTTGAGATGGTAGACAGAGGCCTGGTAGGTAAGTTGGTGGAAGTGGAGAGCGCCGAAGGCGACATGGTGGAGATTGTGGTGGAATGAAAATAAGAGTATGTGAAGAAGAAGGCGGAAAGAAGTTTTCCATCCGAATTCCCAACAGCTTAGTATTTAACCGGGTGGTGGGTTGAATTGCTCAAAAAGGCAGCAAGGATTTTCCGTTGAGGCCGGAGCAGCTGGCTCATTTTGGCCGCGTGTTGAATGAATGTCACAGGCGGCATCCGGGTTTGGAATTGGTGTCGGTGGAGTCCGGAACAGGAGAGAGGGTACAGGTTTGGCTATGAAGAAACTGATTGAGAGGGGGCGCCGGTATCGCTACTGGGATTTTGTGAAAATCCCCATGAGTGTGGCGCCGGCGGAGACGGTGTTGCGTCTAATCAATGTGGTGACCATGGCTTTGATGCCGGTACTGCAGACGCTGACAATTGCAGAGTTTGTGGATACGGCACTGCTGATTTTCGGCGGGGATACATCCAAGTCCATTTGGAAACCGCTGATTTTGCTGGTATTGATCACGGCATATACGGTTTTAGCAGGACATCTCTCCCAATTTATGAATTTGCGGATAGAAATCAAATTAAATCGGGAATACCGAGTTCAAATGGTGGAAAAGCGGGCACGTTTGGCGTATACCCATGTGGAAAATAATGAGACTTGGGACTTGGTCAGTCGTGTATGTGAAGATCCTGCCCAGCAGATTCGAAATGGCATGAATAACATTGTCAGTGCCACGGATATTTTGGTGCGAGTGTTTTCCTTATTAATTGTGCTTGTTGGACAGGTATGGTGGGCAGGATTAGCCATTGTGGGCATTAGTCTGCCTTTGTTTGCACTGGCCATAAAAGCGGGTAAGAGTAATTACCAGGCGGATGTGGAGGCCAAAAAGTATAACCGGCGTGCAAAATATCTGCGGGGTGTGCTGCAAGGACGGGATAATGTAGAAGAACGGGCCATGTTTGGCTATACCGGAGCTGTGAATCAAAAATGGCGTGAATCCTATGAAAAATGGCGCACGATTCATCTGAAAACAGAGGCGTTGTATTTTGTAAAAATGAAAGGCGCCAGCCTGATTACGGTACTGTTGTCCCTGCTAATTATCAGTATTTTGTTATTGCCCTTGTCCCAGGGGTTAATTACGGTTGGTATGTTTATGGGATTGGTCACCAACACACTGAATTTAATTCAAATGATGAGCTGGCAGTTGGCCTGGACCATGAGCGAACTGGCTAAAAATCGGGAATATTTAAAGGACTTATCCACCTTTGCGGATTTGGAGGAAACGGATGGTGCATTGGAGTTGCCTTCAGAAGAAAAGGTTCCATTTGAGACCATTGATTTTATCAATGTATCCTTTGCCTACCCGGGGACGGAGACATACATATTAAAGAATTTGAACCTGCACCTGGAAAAGGGCCGGCATTATGCTTTTGTGGGTGTCAATGGTGCGGGAAAAACAACGTTAACTAAGCTGCTCACCGGCCTGTACGACAATTATGAAGGGGAGATTTTGATTAATGGTATCAGTCTGCGAAAGTATTCTCAGGCTCAGCTGAAGAGTTTATTTTCGGTGGTATATCAGGATTTTGCCAAGTACAGTGTATCTGTGCGGGAGAATATACAGTTAGGGGATGTGCTGGTGCAAAATGATGACAGAGTTCAGGAGATTTTGGAGCAAATTGGTTTGGAGATGGATTTAGACACCAACTTGGGGAAAATCCGTGCCGATGGGACAGATTTCTCCGGCGGTCAGTGGCAGAGACTTGCCATTGCTCGCTCGTTGTATTCCAATGCGGCGATTCGAATTTTGGATGAACCTACTGCGGCGCTGGATCCGGTAGCAGAGAGTGAGGTCTATGAGATGTTCGGCCGCATCAGTGCCGGGCAGTCCACGATTTTTATTACCCATCGTCTGGGTGCGGCTCGTCTGGCAGATCAAATCATCGTATTGGATGATGGACGTGTGGCAGAGCAGGGGAGTCATGAGGAACTGATTGGGCTGGAAGGTATATATGCCCAGATGTTCGAGGCGCAAAGGAGTTGGTACCAATGAAAAAATATGGATTGATCGCGATCTGTCGTCATGGTTTTGCGGAAAAGTTTAAGGCGACTCCCATATTAATGGTCATTGATCTGATTTTGGGGATTCTCCATGGCTTGTCCTTTGGTGTGGAAACCATGATGCAGCAAAGATTCTTTGATAAAGCGACACAGATGATGAGCGGATCTGCCACGCTGGGGATGGCTTTTGGGGCATTGGCAATGCTGGGGCTGGCGAATGTGGCCTGTCAGATACTTAACGGCGTGTCCAATTATATGCCCAACATTACCAATGGGAAGATTTCTGGAGAACTGTCCCGCAAGATGAATGAGAAAATCGGGCGGCTGGCACCGGAGATATTTGAAAATACACAATGTCTGGATGATATTAATAAAGCCGAAAAGGGAAAAAGTAGTGTAATGAATGTGGCGGATACAATGATGTCCATCATGATTTTTTATGTTCCTTATTTTGGATTTATGGGCTGGTACTTATTTACCATGAAACCCATATTGATTCTGGCATTGGTGTTGATCTTCATACCTAAGGCGCTGACCCAGATTCTGCGGACCAAGGTATTTACCAAGGCGGAGGACGAATCGGCGCCCATTCGCCGGGAATACGAGTATTATGAGAACTGTATCGCAGACCGGGAGTATTTTAAGGAAACTCGCTTGCTGGGCGGCTTTATGTTCTTTAAGAAATTGTACACTCAAGTATTGGATGCAATGCAGAAACTGCGCTACAAAGCCTCGGTGAAGGCGAATATGACAGAGTTTTTAATGAGCCTGCTGACGGTGGCGGGGTATGTGGGGATTATTTGGCTGCTGTTTGATTCCTTGATGAAAGGGGATATTTCGGTGGGAGCCTTTGCCGCGGTATTTAACTCTCTGGGGCTGATGTACAATATTATGGATGAAGTCATCTGCCGGCATATCGGCGGTGTAGCAGAAACCATAGGTGCCACCCAGAATTACATGCGATTTATGGACATGCCGGAACGCACGGGCAGCGCCTCGCAGACACCGGAGTGGGGAGACATTGAACTGTCCCATGTGAGTTTTGCCTATCCCGGCGCTTCGGAATGTGCAGTCAAAGATGTGAGTTTTACTCTGAAAAAAGGGGAGACCCTGGCAGTTGTAGGGGAAAACGGTTCCGGAAAATCCACATTAATCCGATTGTTAAGTGGGTTATATGCCCCCACTGCGGGGCAAGTCTTGCATAATGGTGTGGAGACAACAAAGCTGTCTGCATCCGCACTTTTTGCGGGGACATCGGCGGTATTCCAGAAGTATCAGCGGTATCAGATGAGCCTGGCAGAAAATATTAGTATTTCCAGGACGGAGAAGAAGTGGGATGAGGCGGTGTTGGGAGATGTGTCCCAAATGGCCGGTTTGGATGTAGAAGTTCGCACTTTTACCAATGGATATGATACCATGCTGTCTAGGGAATTTGATGGTGTAGACTTATCTGGTGGTCAGTGGCAGCGGGTAGCTATCGCCCGAGGATTTTTCCGTGACCACAACCTCATTATTTTGGATGAGCCTACGGCGGCCATCGACCCTTATGAAGAAACTCGGATTTATAACCGTTTTGCCCAGATGGCGAAGGATAAATCGGCGTTAATTGTAACCCATCGGCTGGGCTCGGTCAAACTGGCCGACCGGATTTTGGTGATGAAGGATGGGCAGGCGGTGCAGCTGGGAACCCATGAAGAATTGATTGCAGAAGATGGGGAGTATCGCAGATTGTATGAAGCCCAAGAGCAGTGGTATGAGTAGCAGACATCCTCATGTTCGGCCAGCCCGGATGTGCTGACGCACAAAGGGCTGGCTGAGACATGAGGATGCCCTGCTTATGGGGCTGGCAACAGGAAGTAACAAATTTGCGATGCCATTTGGCAACGGTTTTTCTTAGATTTCTGTTGCATGGCAACTCTTTATTCGCATTTTCCGTTGCATGGCAACTGTTTATTGGCATTTTCCGTTGCAAAATGGCATACCCAATTCAAGAAAAGCGGTTGCCGCCACTTTTGTGCAGGAAAAGTCGGGAAGGCCCGGAGGTCATGATATATAATGGTGGAGAAAGGAGAGGATGAGACATGAGTACGATGGTGGAAGGGATTCAGAACGCACTGACCTATATGGAGGAAAATCTGGCACAGGAGCTTTCAATAAAAGACATTGCAGAGAAAGCTTATATGTCGGAGTTTTATTTTCAGCGGATCTTTGGTGCGTTGTGTGGTTTTTCGGTGGGAGAGTACATTCGCAATCGCAGGCTGGCACTGGCAGCGCAGGAACTGGCGGCCGCGGAAAGTAAGGTGATTGATGTTGCCATCAAGTACGGCTACGATTCGCCGGATAGCTTTACCAGGGCTTTTACCAGGTTTCATGGCATCACTCCTTCGGCGGCACGGGAGAAGGGAGCCAAGCTCCGGGACTTTGCGCCGCTGCGAATCTCAATATCATTAACAGGAGGTACGACAATGGAGTATAAAATTGTGGAAAAGGCAGCTATTACATTGGTTGGCCGTAAAAGAGTGTTCAATAGTGACACTTCTTATCAGGAGATTCCCAAGTTCTGGACTGAGCACATGCAGGATAAAGAGGCTTCAGCCAAGGTGTGCGGCATGTTTGGTTTGTGTATTGATTCCCATGGCAGCGAGTTTGACTATTTGATCGCGGATGAGTATCAGCCGGAGAAGGGGGTGCCGGAGGGCTGTGAAACCAGAACTTTACCGGCGGGTACATGGGCAGTATTCCCCTGCAAGTTAAAGACGCTGCAGGAGACCAACACGAAAATGTGGAAGGAGTGGCTGCCAAACTGCAGAGAGTACAAACTGGGCAGCAACTATAATATCGAGATGTATGGTGTCCCCTGCAAGGAGGATCCACGGGAGAGCTATGTGGAGTTGTGGCTGCCCATTGTGAAAGTGAATTAAGTTATATATGAAGAAAGCTGGCCTGTGTAGGTCAGCTTTTTTCTGTAAAGGATATTATTTACAAAGGGAATCGTCCGTGGTATAATAAAAAAAGATTTACCATAAATATTACTATTATAAGGGAGATAATCATGGAAACGATTAGAATTCAAGATGATTTGTATACCTATGTGAACCAGGCAAAGTTAGACGAGCTGGTGATTCCGGACGATATGCCCATGGCCGGTGGATTTGCGACTCTCAGCACGGATGTGGAGAAGCTGATGATCAGCGAGTTTAACACCATGTGTGCCGATGCATCCTATCCCAACGAACATTTGGAACGGGCTTGCACCCTGTACACCCTGGCCAAGGATGTAAAGAGAAAGAAAAAGCATGGCATCAAGCCTGCGTTGAAGAATCTGTCCATCCTTAAGAAGCTGAACACCCTGCGCGGCTACAATATCCACGCCAAGGAGCTGATCTTAAAGGGCATCGCTATGCCTATCAGCATTGCGGTGGAGCCGAATATGAAGGACACCACTCACCACTGCGTGATGATTCAGGGTCCCAGCGTGATCCTGCCCGACGCCTCTTATTATAAGGAAGGAATGGAACAGCAGAAAGAGATGCTGCTGAATATGTGGAGCGGCTTTGCAAAGCAGGTGCTGGCCATTGCAGGTCACAGTGAAGAAGAGTGTGATCTGCTGCTGAAGGATACTCTGGCCTTTGATGCCCTTGTAGCAAAGTATGTAAAGAGCAGCGAAGAGTGGTCTGAGTACGTTAAGATGTACAACCCCATGAAGACGGGCAGAGTGGCAGGTATGGTGAAGCCTTTGAACCTGAAGAAGCTGCTGGGGGACCTGTTTGGTTTTGTTCCGGAAGAGATTATTGTGGCTGAGCCCAGATATATCAAGAATTTCAAAGAAGTATTCAATCAGGATACCTTTGAGATGTACAAGAAGTGGGACTATGTGGTAACCCTGATGGGCAGCTGTTCTTTTCTGTCCGAGGAACTGCGAGACCTGGGCGGAGCTTTCCGTCGAGCTATCTCTGGTATTGCCGCTGTTTCTTCTCCTGAGAAGTTTGCATATCAGCTGGCTTCCGGCATGTACAGTGAGCCTGTGGGCCTGTACTACGGTGAAAAATATTTTGGTGAAGAAGCCAAGAAGGATATTACTGAGATCGTTCAGCAGATCGTCGCCACCTATCAGAAGCGCATTATGGAGAATGACATTCTGGAGCAGGCTACCAAGGAGAAGGCGATTTTGAAGCTGTCCAAGATGGGGCTTAAATTGGCTTATCCGGATCGTGTAGAAGCGATTTATGACAAGCTGGTGTTCGATAAGAGCAAGTCTCTGTATGATGTTGTACATACACTGAATCAAATCCGACTGGAGGAGAATTTTGCCAAGCTGAATCAGGAAGTGGACCGTACCCACTGGGCAATGCCTGGGCACATGGTAAATGCCTGTTATGATCCATTCGTTAACGATATTACCTTCCCCGCAGCTATTCTGCAGGCTCCCTTCTATTCCATTCACCAGACCAGAAGTGAGAACCTGGGTGGTATTGGTGCAGTTATTGGTCACGAGATCTCTCACGCATTTGACTCCAATGGTGCCAAGTGCGATGAGTTGGGTAACCTGAATAACTGGTGGACCAAGGCGGATGAAAAGAAGTTCAATAAGAAGGTCAATGCCATGATTAAGCAATTTGACGGCATCGAACTGCCTTGGGGTACTGTTAATGGTAAGTTCACAGTTAGCGAGAATATTGCAGACAACGGCGGTATGGCTGTAACTTTGGACATCATGTCCCACAGTGAAGGTGTTTCTTTTGAAGAATACTTTATGAACTGGGCAAGAGTTTGGTGTCAGAAGGCCAAGCCCGAATATCAGGCACTGCTGCTGCAGGTGGATGTTCACGGTCCCTGCTATCTGCGTGCCAATATGCCTCCCAGAAACTTCCCTGAATGGTATGCTGCATTTAATGTGAAGAAGACTGATGGCATGTATCTGGCTCCTTCCAAGAGAGTGGTTGTTTGGTAAAATAAAAAAGCATCTAAATGTCCGGGTGAATTGCCCGGGCATTTTTGCGGTTTGCGCGCCATGGGCGCGCTCTAACGGGTGAAAGTCCCGAATACACCTAGGTAACAAGGAAGTATATAGCTGAACAGCAAGGGTGTTCATCGTGAGGTGGAATCTGAAGGAAGCTGTAGGCAAACCTCTGG